>NZ_RJUL01000014.1 GCF_003751625.1 Gallaecimonas pentaromativorans | reverse complement strand
CTGGCAAAGGCTTGTTCGAGCACGGCCGGGTCGAGAAGGGCGGAAAACTGCTCGAGAGAGCGGTACTCGTTGCTGAAGGCAAAAGCGGAGGACAACGCGGTTTGAAGACGCATAAAAAATCCGACACCAAGGAGATGTCGGATTTTTTCATCACTGGAGGATCAGTCAAGCGATCGGTCTTAACTGATCAGCATTAGCCCTTGGGGCGGCTTTTTCATCAGCAAGGCTGTTACACCAAATCGAGCTGCTCGGGGGAGAGGATAATGCCGGTGGAGTCGGCGTAGAGCCAGTCTTCCGGCAGGAAGGTTACCCCGGCAAAGTTAACCGGTACTTCGGTCTCGCCGACGCCTTTGTCTTCGGCACCCACCGGGATGGCGGCCAGGGCGCAGATCCCCAGTTCCAGCTCTTCGAGGGTGTCCACTTCCCGCACCGCGCCGTTGATCACCAACCCTTCCCAGTTGTTGCGCATGGCCAGCTCGGCAATGTCGGCGTCAATCAGGGCCCGGCGCAAAGAACCGCCGCCGTCTACCAGCAGCACCCGGCCTTCGCCCGGCTCTTCGAGCATCTCGCGAATAAGGGCGTTGTCTTCGAAGCATTTAACGGTGCTGACCTTGCCGCCAAAGGAGCTGCGGCCACCGTAGTTAGCGAAGATGGGTTCAACCACGTCCACCATGTCGATGTAGGTGTCGCAAAGGGCAGAGGTGTTGTATTCCATGGCAAAATCCTGAGCTGGGCCGGGGTGCCTAAAGGTTAGCGCCAAAGGCGGGGCCTGGGCAAACAACAAATCACCTGTTGAGCCGGGGTGCGATCAGCCTTGGTTCAACCAGCGGTCATTACCCTTGGCTCACCGGCGTCGCTTTGCCCGTTCATCTCGGTACAATAGCCGCCTTTCATTTCTCTGGAGCCTGGCATGCGACTTTGGCCGTTGATTGTGCTGTGTTTTTCCTTCGGTTTCGTGCCGAAGGGCAACTGCGCCGACACCCAGCGGCTAGAATCTGAAACCGCCGTCACTATTAAAGAGTTCCTGCAAACCGACCCCGGCCTCAAAGCCTTCTTCAACCGCGCCCATGGCTATGCGGTGTTTCCCAAAGTGGCCAAAGGTGGCCTTATCCTCGGCGGCGCCTACGGCGAGGGCCTGGTGTTTGTGAACCGCAAGCTGGTGGGCACCAGCCGCCTCAAGCAGCTGACCTTAGGCTTTCAGATAGGCGGCCAGACCTACAGCCAAATCGTGTTCTTCAAAACCGCCGATGCCTTCAAACGCTTTACCAAGGGCGAGTTGGAGTTTGGCGCCCAGGCCTCGGCGGTGGCCCTGGATGCCGGCGCTGGCACCAATGTGGATTACGAGAACGGGGTGTCGGTGTTTACCATGGCCCAGGGCGGCCTGATGTACGAAGCGGCTCTGGCCGGCCAGGTGTTCACCTACCGGGCGATTCATTAACAAATTCGTCAAGGGCCGGTCACGGCACTGTCATTGTGGACTTCTATCTTTGCGTCTAAAGAGGGAGGTTCACTATGCGCATGACCCTATTCACCGCATTAGACCATCAGCTTTTCCGCAGAAGCCAGGCTCACCCTCAGTGGCGGCAATGGGCCGGCATGGCCCGCTGGATCTCCAGAACCGGTGACGGCCCCCTGTATGGCCTTATCGCCCTGGCGTTTTGGATGAGCCAATGGCCGTCGTTGCAGGCCTACGTGCTGGACCTGCTGTACGCTTTTGCCATCGAGCTTCCCCTTTATGTGCTGCTCAAGCACGGCTTTCGTCGCCCCCGCCCTGTGGTTGCCCTGCAAGGGGTACAGGCCTTTATCAAGCCTTCTGACCAGTTCAGCCTGCCCTCCGGCCATACCGCCGCCGCCTTTGTGATGGCTTCCATGGCCATTGGCCACTTCGGCCTCGTTGGCCTGCTGCTGCTGCCCTGGGCCATGTTGGTGGGGCTGTCACGGGTGCTGCTTGGGGTGCACTTTCCTTCCGATATTCTGGCTGGCGCCGCGTTAGGGAGCTGCGTCACCTGCATCGTCCTTTTCTGAGTCAACCCAAAGGAGTCTTGATGCGCATTCTTTATGGTGTGCAGGGAACCGGTAATGGCCACATTACCCGGGCGCGAGTCATGGCCGAAGAGCTGGCCAAACGGGATGTCCAGGTGGACTTCCTCTTCTCCGGACGGGATGCCAGTGAATACTTCGATATGGAACCCTTTGGCGACTACCAAACCCGCCGCGGCCTGACCTTTGTCACCGAGCGCGGTGGGGTCAAGCTCCTCAAAACCCTCAGTCAAAGCCGGCTGGGAGAGCTGTGGCGCGACATCAAGAGCCTGCCGGTGCGCGATTACGACTTGGTGATCAACGATTTCGAGCCCATCACCGCCTGGGCCGCCAAGCTTGCCAAGGTGCCGAGCGTGGGCCTTAGCCACCAGGCCTCCTTTTTGCAGCCGGTGCCCAAGGACGGCGAGAACCTCAGCTCCAGGCTGCTGATTCGCCACTTTGCGCCGGTCAATATTGAGCTGGGGGTGCATTGGTACCACTTTGGCAAGAACCTGCTGCCGCCCATCATTGAAAACCCCAGCCAGCAAAAGGCGCCGCGCCATAACAAGGTGCTGGTGTACCTGCCTTTTGAGTCCATAGAAGAAGTGCAGGCGCTGCTTGAACCCTTCCCGGATGTAGAGTTCTACTGCTACCACCCCAAGGCAACCTTCGAGGATCGCGGCCATATTCACCTGCGGCCGCCGTCGCGTGGCGCCTTTCACCAGGACTTGGCCGATGCCATGGGGGTGATAGCTAACGGCGGCTTTGAGCTGCCGTCAGAGGCGCTGCGCATCGGCAAGAAGCTGCTGTTAAAGCCGCTACACGGCCAGTTCGAGCAGCTCTCCAACGTGCTGACCTTGCGGCAATTGGGGCTGGCTTCGGTGATGTATGAGCTGTCGGCGGCGGAGCTGGACGCCTGGCTTGAGCTGCCGGCGGCGCAGCCGGTGTCCTATCCGGAGGTGGCCGGCAGCTTGGTGGACTGGCTGCTGGCCGGGAACCTCAACGACAGTGAGCAACTGTGCCAAGGATTGTGGCGGCAGGTGGCCTTTCCCAGTTACTGCAAGCTCTCGGCTGGGGTCAACAACAGCTGACAAAGGTGCTCCACCAGGCCCAGGCGGTCGGCGTCTTTGAGGTAAGCCGCGTACAGTTCGCGGTGGATCTCCGGCGCCCCGGCTACCTGGAACAACTGGCCCTCGGCAACGGCGTCTTGGGTCAGCCCCAGGGGCAGGTAGGCGCTGCCGCCGTGGTCGAGGATAAAATCCAGGGCGATGCGGCCAATGCCGGTATGCAGTATCGGCGGCGCCTGCTCCTTGAGCAGCTTGCCGTGCTGGATGCTGAACTGGGTACCCCAGTCCACCTTCACATAAGGGCCGTTAAGGGCGCCGTGCAGGTCTTGGCCGGCTTTGCTGGACACCAGCTGCAGGCGCAGGCTGCCCACTTCCCGCACCTGTAGCTCCTCCACTTTGGGCGGGTCGAACAGCAGCGCCAGGTCAAGCCGACGCTCGAGGAGCGAGCGCACCATCACGTCGGCAGGCGCCGTGTCGGCCCGCAAGGCGATTTGGCCGAGACTTCGGTAGATAAGCGGCAGGCGCCGCTGCAAGAAAGGGTCCCAGACATTGGTGCTGGCGCTGATGGCCAGCTGCACCGACTGGTGGCTGGCCAGGGCAATATCCTGCTTGGCCCGCTGCCAGGACAGCAGCATGGCCTCGGCGTGGGGCAGCAGCCGCTCGCCGGCGCCGGTGAGCTGGATATTGTTGCGATGACGGGTGAACAACGATACCCCCAGCTGGCTCTCCAGCTGGCGGATGCGAAAGCTGACCGCCGATTGGGTCAGGTAAAGGTTCTCGGCGGCCTTGCCGAAATGGCGACAGCGATGAACCTCCAGAAAGGTTTTCAGCAGCTCGGTATCCAAATCACAGTCTCGTTAAGTATCTTTTCTGGTGGCGATAAATATTTTTCATTTTACCCCTATTGACGGGTTATCCATACTCCGCCGCGTAAGCCTACCCGGCCGTACGCTTTACCGAACTATGGGGACAGGTGTAATGAACAGCTTTATGTCTGGCAAGAAATTTTTTGATGATCTGAACTACCCGCGCGGCTTCCAGCGCAGCGGCGACTTTACCATCACCGAAGCCAACCTGCTCACCGATAAAGGTATGGGTATGCACCTTTTGGCCAGCAGCCAACGGGAACCCATGACCGCTGAAGAGCAGCGCTTTATCAGCGTATGCCGCGGCGAAGTGCCTGCCACCAGCGTAGAAGAAAAGGTCTGGATGAAGTACCTTAACCGTATCACCCAGCGTCGCCATATCTACACCATTTGCGACGCTCCCGCCCGAGGGGCGAGCAGTGATTACGACACGAGCGATAGCTCGGACGAGTGATCAAAGGGGCGCCGATGGCGCCCTTTTTCATTGATACGGAGAAGTAGCTGTGAATAAGGAACAGAGCAACGGCGTGGTACTGGCCCTGCTGGAACAGCTCAATGACCACCACATTCCCCGCTTGCTCAAGCTTAAGGAAAAGGTCGAAGACGGCTCGCGCCTCGATGACTACGACCTGCGCTTTTTGAAAGACGCCATCAGCGTGGCCGAGGAAGAAAAAGACCTCATCCACCAGCACCCCGAGCTTAACGAGCTGGCCGGCCAGCTCTACCACCTCTACAACCTCATCACCGACCAGGCCATTGTCAACGAACGTGACAATGGCTAAGTAGTTACATAAAGTTAACATTGTCGTTTGCCGCCGTGACAGCCCCGCGCTGCCACGCCGGTCATCATCAGCCTCCAGGGACGGTACAACTTGCGAGGCGCCGCTTATGCATTACCAGCCTGTCTTTCCTCACACTCTTAACGTTGTAATAAAAAATTCATCTTACTGTTCGCACTTTGTGCCGATAACGGCATAAGGGCTGACTAGGCTGGAAATTCAGCGTCAACGCTCAGGGATGGCTCCGTCTTCTTTTCCACAGGCGAGGCACTATGCTCATCAAACACAAACTTTATGGTCTGGCCGGGTTGGCCGTTGGCGCTTTGGCACTGCTGGTGCTGGGCGTGTGGTGGTCTTGGCAGGGTATCGACAGCCTTAACCGGGCCAAGCTGCTCAACCAGACCCTCAACAACAAGATGCTGCTGCTGCGCCGCCATGAAAAAGACTTCCTGATGCGGCTCGACGAGAAGTACGCCCAAGCCTTTGCCAGCGAAGCTCGTGACTTTACCGACGCGACCCAGCGCCTGGCCAAGCTGCTGAACAGCGACGGCGTCAACGACACCTCCCTGAGCCAGTTGGAAAAGGACATCGGCAACTACGAGGCTTTGTTCAACCGCCTGGTGGACCAGTACCGCACTGTGGGCCTGACCCCGGAATCTGGCCTCTATGGCAGCTTGCGTGACGCCGTGCATGACGCCGAGGCCCAGGTCCGGGCCAGTGGCCGAGACGACCAGTTGGCCGGCATCCTGCAGCTGCGCCGCCATGAAAAGGACTTCATGTTGCGTCTTAACAGCAAGTACGTTGACCAGTTCAACGCCGACTTTGCCAAGCTCAATACCCTGCTGGATAACGACCAGACCCGCCAGGCCATGGCCAAATACCAGCATGATTTTTTGGCCCTGGTAGATGGCCAGAAGGTGATTGGCCTGACGCCTAACGATGGCCTCACCGGCGAGCTTCGCAGCCAAGTGCAGGCCACCGAGGAGCAGTTTGACCAGATCAGCAAGCAGCTGGATAAGGTTATCGACCAGGCCCAGGCCAGCACCCTTTGGAAATTGCTGGCGTTCTGCCTCTTTATCGCTCTTGCCCTTATCGTGCTGGCAGTGCTGATCGTGCGCCAACTCAATCGCCAGCTCAGCGACAGTATCAGCACCATGCAGCGCATTGCCGCCGACTGTGATTTGACCCTGAGCCTCAACCAGGATGGCAAAGACGAGCTGACCCAGATGGGCGGCCACTTCAACGCCATGATGGACGGCGTGCGCGAGCTGGTGCGCCAAAGTAAGCAGGCGGTGGAGTACTTAAGCCGCGCCACCTCTGAGCTTTCGGCCAATGCCGAAGAAACCTCGGCGGGCTCAAAAGAGCAGCTGACCCAAACCGATCTGGTGGCCACTGCCATCACCGAAATGGGGTCCACCATTGAGGAAATTGCCCGCAACACCGAGATGGCTGCTACCAAGGCGCAAGAAACCAACGACAACGCTCAGCAAGGCCAGCGCCAGCTGCAAAACGCCATCGGCCGCATCGAGCAACTGGCTAGTCAACTGGAAAGCTCCACCGTGGCGGTGGATGAGCTGGTGCAAAGCTCCAATACCATTGGCTCGGTGCTGGATGTGATTCGTGGCATTGCCGAGCAGACCAACCTGCTGGCCCTGAACGCCGCCATCGAGGCGGCCCGGGCCGGCGACCATGGCCGAGGCTTTGCGGTGGTGGCTGATGAAGTGCGCACCCTGGCCATGCGCACCCAAACCTCCACCGAGGAAATTGACGGCATCATCAAAGGCCTGCAGCAAAAGACCCAGTCCATCGTTACCCTGATGGAAGAGTGTCGTAGCGAAGGTCTGGAAAGTGCCGCCGAAACCCAAAAAGCCGGTGGGCTGTTGACACAGATCACTCAGGGTGTGAACGGTATCCTCGACATGAACACCCAAATCGCCGCCGCCATCGAGGAGCAAAGCCAGGTGTCGAGCGAAGTGAATCGCAACGTGGTGGTGATCCGCGATGTGGCCGAGCAAACCGCCGCCGCCTCCCATGGCAACGCCGAAACCTCGGCCCACGTGGCCGAGCAGGCCGAAGAGCTGGCCGCTGTTATCAGCCGCTTTAAGGTCTGAATTACGCCCAATAAAAAAGGCCACCGACAGGTGGCCTTTTTTGTGCGCCGCGCTTAGAGGATAAAGCGTGACAAGTCTTCGTCTTCCACCAATTTACCCAGATGCGCTTGCACGTAGGCTTCATCGATGGTGACGGTCTGGCCGTCGTGGTCGGCGGCGTCGAAGCTGATTTCTTCCATCAGCCGCTCCATCACGGTGTGCAGGCGCCTCGCGCCGATGTTCTCGGTGCGCTCGTTGACCTGCCAGGCCGCTTCAGCCAACTTGTGGATACCGTCTTCGGTGAACTCGAGGTTCACGCCCTCGGTGGCCATCAGCGCCTGGTATTGCTCGGTGAGGCTGGCTTTGGGCTCGGTGAGGATACGCACAAAGTCTTCGGCGGTCAGGGCGTCCAGCTCAACCCGGATCGGCAGGCGGCCCTGCAGCTCGGGAATGAGGTCGGACGGCTTGGCCATCTGGAAAGCGCCGGAGGCAATAAACAGGATGTGGTCGGTTTTGACCATACCGTGCTTGGTGTTGACGGTGCTGCCTTCCACCAGCGGCAGCAGGTCGCGCTGCACGCCTTCGCGGGACACGTCGGGGCCGGAAGTGTCGCCGCGCTTGCAGATCTTGTCGATTTCATCCAAGAAGACGATGCCGTTGTTCTCCACCGCTGCCAGGGCCTTTTCCTTGACCTCTTCGGGGTTTAGGAGCTTGGCTGCTTCTTCGTCGATGGCCAGTTTCAGGGCGTCTTTGACCTTGAGCTTCTTGCTCTGCTTGGTCTGGCCGCCACCGAGGTTTTGGAACATCGACTGGAGCTGGTTGGTCATCTCTTCCATGCCGGGAGGTGCCATGATCTGCATCTCCATTTGCGGTGCGGCCAAGTCGATGTCGATCTCTTTGTCGTCCAGGCTGCCCTCGCGGAGCTTCTTGCGAAACACCTGGCGGGTGTGGTTGTCCGAGTCGCTTTTCTCGGCCTCGCCCCACTGGTTCTTGGCGCGGGGCAGCAGGGCGTCGAGGATGCGCTCTTCGGCCGCTTCTTCGGCGCGAGTGCGCACCTTCTTCATTTCCTGCTCGCGGGTCATCTTCATGGCCACGTCGGCTAGATCTCGGATGATCTGCTCCACTTCCTTGCCCACATAGCCCACCTCGGTGAACTTGGTGGCTTCCACCTTGATAAAGGGGGCGTTGGCCAGGCGCGCCAGGCGGCGGGCAATTTCGGTTTTACCAACCCCGGTGGGGCCGATCATCAGGATGTTCTTGGGGGTCACTTCATGGCGCAGCGCTTCGTCGAGCTGCATGCGGCGCCAGCGGTTACGCAGGGCAATGGCCACGGAGCGTTTGGCACCGGCCTGGCCGATGATGTGGCGGTCAAGCTCGTGAACAATCTCGCGGGGGGTCATGGATGACATGCTTTACTCCAGGACTTCGATAGTTTGGTTGGTGTTGGTGAACACGCAGATCTCGCCGGCGATGGTCAGGCTTTTCTCGACGACGTCGCGGGCGTCAAGTTCGGTGTTGTTCAAAAGCGCCTTGGCGGCGGCCTGGGCGTAGTTACCGCCGGAGCCGATGGCGATGATGTCCTGTTCGGGCTGCACCACGTCACCGTTACCGGTAATGATGAAAGACTTCTCTTTGTCCGCCACCGCCAGCATTGCCTCAAGGCGACGCAGGGCGCGGTCGGTACGCCAGTCCTTGGCCAGGGCCACGGCGGCGCGCTCCAGGTTGCCTTGGTGGGCCTGGAGCTTGGACTCGAAACGTTCCAACAGGGTGAAGGCATCGGCGGTACCGCCGGCAAAACCGGCCAGCACCTGGCCGTTATGAAGACGATGCACTTTACGGGCATTGCCCTTCATGACCGTATTGCCAAGGGAAACCTGGCCATCGCCGCCAAGGGCGACCTGGCCGTTGCGGCGAACGGATACGATTGTGGTCATGGGATCTCCTGAGACAAGGGCGCAGCAGGCGCCATTGGACATGAGTTGCAAACTGGGGGCAGGGCGCGGCCTTTTCAAGGGCTGCTCAAAGATTAGATAGCCCCGTTCAGGTTGTGCCGGAACGGGGCCGGGTGCTTAACGCCAGGGCCAGATGGCGCAGTGCGGGAAACCGGCCTTCTCGGCCTTGTGCTGCTGGTTCTGGGCAGCCCGTTTACCGGGGTAGGGACCGAGGATCACCCGGTACCAGTCGCCGGTCTTGCGCACCTGGGCTTCCAGGCCCACAAAGGCGAGTTTGGCTTTTTGGGTTTCGGCCTGGTCGTAGACCTTAAAGGAACCGCACTGCATCTGGTAAGGCTTGTCGTCTTTTGGCCGGTCCGGCACGTCGACTTCCACTTCCTTGTTTTTCAAGGTTTCGACGTAGCGCCATTCTTCCTTGGGCGGCGCTGGCAAGGTTTCTTTGGGCTTGGTGGCCGGTTTGGCGTCAACCGGCACCGGCGTGGCCTTGACCTCTACCTTGGCCGGCGGGTTGGCCGCAGCTGGGGTTGCCGGGCGCTTGGCCAGGCTCACCAGAAAATAGATAAAGCCCAGGGCACAGACGGCAAAAACCGCTATGGCTATCCAGGGAGTACGGCGCGGCGGGGCGCTCTTTGGGTTGCTGCTGCGGCGCTTGGGGGCCGCGTTGCGTACGTAATCTTTACGGGCCATCGCTAAGGGGGCTCTTAAATGGTCGGCTTATGCTGGACAAGGGGGCCTTGGAAATCAAGCACTGTCGATAGGGTCCAGGTCCAGGGTCCAGTTTGCCCGGCGGTGAGGCGGGTCTTCTTCGAGGTTGGCCAACAATGGCGCCAGCCATTGACGCAAACCTTTCTTGTCCTGGTACTGAACCCAGAGCTGAAAACGAAACTTGCCGGCACGCCGCTCCAATGGCGCCGGCAGCGGCCCCAGCACCCAGCCGCCTTCGGGAGCGCACTGTTGCAGGCGCTGGCCTATGGCGTCAAGGAGGCTTTGGGCGTCTTCGGCCTTGAGGGCGTCGCTACGAAACAGCGCCTGGGCACTGAACGGCGGCAGCAGGGTTTGGCGGCGCTCAATCAGGGCATTGGCGGCAAAGGCGCCATAGCCGTTGGTAAGCAGTTGGCTCAGTAGCGGGTGCTCGGGGTGGTGGCTTTGCAGCAGCAGGCGCCCGGGTTTGTCGGCGCGCCCGGCCCGGCCCGCCACCTGTACCACCAACTGGGCCAGCCGCTCGGCGGCGCGAAAATCTGATGAATAAAGCGCGCCGTCTACATCCAGCAGCACCACCAGGGTAACATCGGGAAAGTGGTGGCCCTTGGCCAGCATCTGGGTGCCTATCAAGAGTTGATACTGGCCCTGGCGGATGCCGGTCAGGGCCGATTCCAGGCTGCCCTTGCGGCGGGTGGCGTCACGGTCGATACGCACCGCCTTGTAGCCTGGGAACAGCGCCGACAGTTCGTTTTCCAACTGCTCGGTACCGAGGCCCACCCCCACCAACTGGCTGGAGCCGCAGCTGTGGCACTGGTGGGGCAGGGGCCGGTCAGAGCCGCAGTGGTGGCAAATTAGCCGTTGCCTGCCTTTATGCACAGTGGGGTAGGCGCTGCAGCGGTGGCAGTCGGCTATCCAGCCGCATTCGTGGCACAAAAGGGTGGGGGCAAAGCCGCGGCGGTTCAAAAACACCAGCACCTGCTCGCCCCGGCCAAGGTGGGCCTTGATGGCGGCCAGCACCGGCGGTGACAGCCCGGCGGTGAGCGGTTGATGCTTGATGTCGATAAGGTCAAAGCGCACCTGGCTGGCGTTACCGGCCCGCTCGTTTAATACCAGCTTTTGGTATTTACCGGCTTCGCAATTGGCGAGGCTCTCCAGGGCCGGGGTGGCCGAGCCCAGCACCAGCGGCACTTTCTCAAGTTGCGCCCGTACCACCGCCAGATCGCGGCCGTGGTAGCGAAAACCTTCCTGCTGCTTAAAGGAGGCGTCGTGTTCTTCATCGACGATGATAAGGCCCGGCCTTGCCAGGGGGGTGAACACGGCGCTGCGGGTACCGATGACAATGCCCAGTTCCCCATCCCTGGCCTGGCGCCACACCTTGAGCCGCTCGTTGTCGGTGAGCCCCGAGTGCAGCAGCGCCATGGGCACTTCAAAGCGTTTTTGAAAGCGGCGCAGGGTCTGTGGGGTGAGGCTGATCTCCGGCACCAGCACCAGCACCTGCTTACCGGCCTTGAGGGTTTCGCTCATGGCGCTGAGATAAACCTCGGTCTTGCCCGAGCCGGTTACCCCTTCCAATAAAAAGGGCGCAAAGCCTTTGGCGGCGTTGATGGCGGTAATGGCCACCGCCTGCTCGCTGTTGGGGCGGGGGCCGGGGTTTACCAGCAGCGGGTTTTCCCAAAAGGGCGTGCCCTGCTGGCGCCGCTGCTCGCTTTGTACCAGGCCTTTGTCTTGCAGGGTGCGAAGGGTGGCGCGGTCAAAAGGCAGCTCGCCAAGCTCGTTGTCGGACAGCTCGCCGCTTTGCAGCTGAGCCACCGCCGCCAGCTGTTTACTGGCGTTTTTGGCAAGGACGCTGGTATCGGCACCTGGCACCAGTTGCCAGAACAGCTCGTCGCCGCTGGCTGGGGCGCCTTGGCGCAGCAGCACCGGCAGGGCTTGCTGCCAGGCGTCCCCTGGGCTGTGCAGGTAGTAATCGGCGGCCCAGCGCACCAGCTTGTTAAGGGCCGGCGGTAGAATGGGCGCGCTGTCCAGCACCGCTTCAATGGGCTTTAATTTGTCCAGACTCACCTGGGGGCTGACATCGCATTCGCCGACAATACCGATGCGCCGGCCCTTGCCAAAGGGCACCCAGACCCGCATTCCCGGCACCGGTTTCAGTTCTGGCGGGCACAGGTAATCGAAGCCGCGCCGCAAGGGGGTGGCCAGGAAAACACGGATAACCGGAGGGGGGGATTGATTATTGAACAACTGATCCGCTATGATGCGCGCCTTCGAATTTTTGAACGTTAACACAATCGTGTGGTGTCTGGCACTGGACCAGATGGCGACACGGCCCACTGAGGGAATCCCCATGAAAGACGGTATCCATCCTAAGTACGTTGAAATTACCGCTACCTGCACCTGCGGTAACGTGATCAAAACCAAGTCCACCCTTGGTAAAGACATCAACCTGGACGTTTGCGGTGCTTGCCACCCTTTCTACACCGGTAAGCAGAAAGAAGTGAACACCGGTGGCCGTGTTGACAAGTTCAACAAGCGTTTCGCAGTACTGGGCGGCAAAAAATAAGCAGCCCCTTACTGAAAAAAGGCGCCTTCGGGCGCCTTTTTTTGTGGTCGGATATTTGAACCCTTGAAAACGTGCGACACTTCACAAAGCCTAATACCAAAGACCTATACCCCTACCCTACAAAAGTTGCCGCACTATGTCTGACTTTCGCGAAAAAGCACTCAAGTACCATGCCGAGCCCACCCCCGGCAAAATCGCCATTGCCCTGACCACCGCCGCCGATACCGCCCAAGATCTGGCCCTGGCCTATTCTCCCGGTGTGGCCGAGCCGGTGCGGGAAATCGCCGCCGACCCGGATAACGCCTACAAGTACACTGCCAAGGGCAACCTGGTGGCGGTTATCTCCAACGGCACCGCCATTCTTGGCCTGGGCAACCTGGGGCCGCTGGCCTCCAAGCCGGTGATGGAAGGCAAGGCGCTGCTGTTTAAACGCTTCGCCAACCTCGATGCCATCGACATCGAAGTCAAACACCGCACCACCGAAGAATTCATCAACACCGTGGCGGCCATTGCCGACACCTTCGGCGGCATCAACCTTGAAGACATCAAGGCCCCCGAGTGTTTCGAGATTGAGCAGGCCCTCAAGGAGCGCTGCTCGGTACCGGTGTTCCACGACGACCAGCACGGCACCGCCATCGTTACCGCCGCCGGCATGCTCAACGCCCTGGAGATCCAAGGCAAGGACATCGCCACCGCCAAGGTGGTGTGCATGGGCGCCGGCGCGGCCGCCGTGGCCTGCATGGAGCTGCTGATCACCTGCGGCGCCCAGCGCGAAAATATCTACATGCTGGACCGCAAAGGGGTTATCCACACCCGCCGTGACGATCTCAACGAGTACAAGCGCCAGTTCGCCAACAACACCGACAAGCGCACCCTCGAAGACGTGATTGAAGGCGCCGACGTTTTTGTGGGGGTTTCCGGCCCCGACGTATTGCCTGCCGATGCCCTGCGCCTGATGGCCGACAACCCGGTGGTGTTTGCTTGCTCCAACCCGGACCCGGAGATCAAACCCGAGCTGGCTCACCGCACCCGTGATGATCTGATCATGGCCACCGGTCGCTCCGACTACCCCAACCAGGTCAACAACGTACTGTGCTTCCCCTTTATCTTCAGGGGCGCGCTGGACGTGCGGGCCACCGCCATCAACGACGAAATGAAAGTGGCGGCCGTGGAAGCCATCCGCAGTCTCACCAAGGAAGCGGTACCGGCCCAGGTGCTGAGCGCTGCCGGCGTTGATAGCCTGAGCTTTGGCCGCCAGTACATCATTCCCAAGCCTATGGATCCGCGGCTGTTGCCTCGGGTCGCCCGGGCCGTGGCCCAGGCGGCGGTGGACAGCGGCGTTGCCCAGATCCCCCTGCCGGACGACTACATGCTGTAACTCGGAAAAAGGGCCTAGGCCCTTTTTCTTTATCCGCTGTTTGCCCGAGGCCATCGAAGGCCCTGGCCGTCGTGTTACCGCCCTCTCAATAAGTTATTGATCAATTAGGTGTTGTCGATGCTCTGTGGCGCTCGGCAACATGATTTTTGCAAGTTGTCAACTGGTTGAAAAACACCCTTCAGTGTCATGGTTTTGACGTCTTGGCTGCCATGCCTTGGCTAGTTTTGGTTTGCCCGCTCGGGCCATCACTAAAACAGTTCAGAGAGGACAACCATGAAGAAAAGGACGCTGATGGCGACCTCCGCCACAACCTTGTTGGTACTTTCCACCCTCGGCAGTGCGGTGGCCGCTTCCCTGTCCGGGGGCGATCTCAGCCTCAAACCGGTGGCTACCGATACCCGCTACATCATCAAATACAAGGCGCCCAATGCCCTGAGCAAAGATCCGGCCCTGGCGGCGGTAAGCGGCCCCATGGCCCAGGGCGCCTTTGATATCCAGGCGGCCGACAAGGTGCTGGCCAAGGCCGACGCCAAGGCCATCATGCACCTTAAAAAGGCTGGCCTGAGCGTGGCCGAGCTTAACCCCAAACAGCTGGCGCTGCTGAAAAAAGACCCCTCGGTGGAATACGTGGAGGTGGACCCTAAGCGCTACCTGATGGCCGAATCCCAGCCTTATGGCATCTCGCTGGTGCAGGCTAATCAGGTGTCTGACAGCGCCATTGCCAACCGCAAGGTGTGCATCATCGACACCGGGTACGACCTGGGCCATGAAGACTTGCCAAGCTCCGGCATCACCGGTAACGACAGCTACGGCGGTTACGACACCGGCAATTGGTACCAAGACGGCTACGGCCACGGCACCCACGTAGCGGGCACCATTACCGCCATCGGCAACAACGGTATTGGCGTGGTGGGGGTAAGCGGCTCGGGCAATATCGGCCTGCATATCGTCAAGGTGTTCAACAACAGCGGCAACTGGGCGTACGGCTCGGATCTGGTGGGCGCCATTTCCCAGTGTGAAAACGCCGGGGCTGACGTGATTAGCATGAGCCTGGGCGGGCCCGACTCCTCCACCGCTGAACGTAACGCCATGGACAGCGCCTACAGCGACGGGGTGCTGATCGTCGCGGCCGCCGGTAACGACGGCAACGCCAGCTTCTCTTACCCGGCCTCGTACAACAGCGTGATGTCGGTGGCGGCGGTAAACAGCAGCGGCAGCTGGGCGTCCTTCTCCCAGTACAACAGCCAGGTGGAGATAGCCGCCCCCGGGGTTAACGTGTTGTCCACCGTCCCCGGTGACGGCTATGCCTACTACTCCGGCACCTCCATGGCCACGCCCCATGTGTCAGGGGTCGCGGCGCTGGTGTGGAGCCTGCACACCCAATGTACCGCCGCCCAGATCCGCTCGGCCCTGGACGCTACCGCCCAAGACCAAGGCGCCAGCGGCCGTGACAACTACTACGGCTACGGTATCGTCAAGGCCAAGGCCGCCCACGATTACCTCACCGCCAACGGTTGTAGCGGCGGCACTACCCCTCCGGGCGGCGGCAATGGCGGCAGCGTCTCCAACCTGTCGGCCTCCACCGGCAACTGGAACTACCAAAGCGTGAGCATCCCCTCCGGGACCAGCACCCTGACCGTGACCATCAGCGGCGGCAGCGGTGATGCCGATCTCTACACCCGCTTTGGTGCCCAGCCCACCACCAGCAGCTGGAGTTGCCGCCCCTATCTCAACGGCAACAACGAGACCTGCACCATCAGCAACCCCAGCGCCGGTACCTGGTACCTGGGGGTGCGGGCCTATAGCAGTTATTCCGGGGTGACCCTGTCTTGGAGTTACTGAGGCGGGAATGAAAAACGCGGCCTGTTGGCCGCGTTTTTTTATTCTTCGTAAAGGTCCGGTATTTCCAGGCCCAGTTCTTTCATTATCTGTTTGGCACTCTCGGGAATATCGTCCGGGCGGTCTTTGCGCAGGTCTTCGTCACCGGGCAGCGGCTGGCCGGTAAAGGCGTGCAGGAAGGCTTCACACAGCAACTCCGAGTTGGTGGCGTGGCGCAGGTTGTTAACCTGGCGACGGGTACGCTCGTCGGTGAGAATTTTCAGAACCTTCAGCGGGATGGAGACGGTGATCTTTTTAACCTGTTCGTTTTTCTTGCCGTGCTCGGCGTAGGGGCTGATGTAGTCGCCGTTCCATTGAGCCATGTGAGTGCCTTAGACCTTTTATTTTATTGCGCAAATTGTACCCCCTTGGTGGGGACAGTCAATCTCGGCCATTTTGGACGTCTAAACATCTTGACGCCCAGAAATGCAAACGGCTACCCTATGGTCACGGTGAGCCCCCATTCACCGCTCAGCACCCCAATTCAGAACACCTCGAGGTAACCCGGATGAGTATTCGCCAAAGCACCACTGCCGTTCGTTCAGGCCTGGAGTCTGACCAGCAGCACAACTCGGTGGTGCCGCCGCTGTATCTCTCCACCAACTACACCTTCGAGGATTTTCGCACCCCCGGTAGCTACGACTACAGCCGCTCCAACAACCCCAGCCGCGACCTGCTGGCAGACGCCATTTGCAAGCTCGAAGGTGGCGCCCGGGCGGTGGTGACCGCCACCGGCATGGGTGCTGTGACCACCGCTTTGCAACTGTTGTCGGCGGGCGACACCCTGGTGGTGCCCCACGACTGTTACGGCGGCTCCTGGCGCCTGTTCAACGCCTGGGCCAAAAAGGGTGCCTTTAACCTCATTACCATCGACCAGGCCGACCCTAAAGCCCTGGCCGATGCCCTGGCCAAAAAGCCCAAGCTGGTGTGGGTGGAAACCCCCTCCAACCCGCTGCTGCGGGTGGTGGACGTAGCCGCCATTTGCGAAGCGTCCCACGCCGTGGGCGCGCGGGTGCTGGTTGACAACACCTTCTTGTCGCCCATCGGCCAAAGCCCCTTGGCGTTGGGCGCCGATTTGGTGCTGCACTCCACCACCAAGTACATCAACGGCCACTCCGATGTGGTGGGGGGCGCTTTGGTGGCCAAAGACAAGGCCCTGGGCGACGAGCTGGCCTGGTGGGCCAACTGCATCGGCGTAACCGGCTCAGCCTTTGATTCTTACCTGACTCTGCGCGGCATCCGCACCCTGGCGGCGCGGTTTCGCATTCACGAAGAAAATGCCCAAAAGCTCACCGCCTGGCTGGCGCAAAAACCGGAGGTGTCGGTGGTGCACTACCCGGGCCTTGCCAGCCACCCCGGCCATGAGCTGGCCAAACGCCAGCAAAAGAGCTTTGGCGCCATGTTCAGCATCGAGCTCAATGTCAGCCTCGACACCCTGGGCAACTTTGTTTCACGGCTCAAACTGTTCAGCCTGGCCGAGTCCTTGGGCGGGGTAGAGAGCCTGGTGGCGGTGCCTGCCACCATGACCCATGCGGCCATGACCGCCGAAGCCCGCAGGGAAGCCGGCCTTAACGACGGTTTGCTGCGCTTTTCCGTGGGCATTGAAGATGCCGACGATCTGATTGACGACCTGGCCCAGGCCTGGCCTGCCCTTAAAGAAGGTTAACAGCGGTATGCGACACATTCATAAGTTCGGTGGCTCCAGCCTGGCTGATGCCGATTGTTACCTCAAAGTGGCGGCGCTGGTGCGCCGTCATTGTCAAAAGGGCGATGTGGTAGTGGTGTCTGCTTCCGGCGATACCACCGATCATCTGCTGGCCCTGACTCTCGACTCCCTGCCGGCCCTCAAGGCCCAGCAACAGGCCCTGTTCAAGGGCATTGAAGGGGTCGATAAAGTGGCCCAGCTCTCGGCCGCCTTGAGCGCCGATATCAACGCCATCGAGCAGGCCCTGACCGACGGCATCACCAACAGCGACTGGTTGGTGTCCTTTGGGGAGATTTGGTCGGCCCGTCTGCTGGCGGCGCTGCTGGATGCCCGTTTCCTGGATGCCCGTGATTTTCTGGTGATTGCAGACGGCCAGGTTCAGCCCCAAAGCCGCGAGCGCCTGCAGGCCATTGCCAGCGACGAGCTAACCATCGTTACCGGCTTTATTGGCGCCGATGCTCAAGGTGAAACCCGTACCTTGGGCCGTAACGGCTCCGATTACAGCGCCACCTTGGTGGCAAGCTTTTTAGAAGCGGCCTCGGTGACCATCTGGACCGACGTCTCCGGTATCTACACCGCCGACCCCCGCAAATTGGAAGGGGCTTACACCCAAAATCACCTGGCCGGTAAGGTGGCCACCGAGCTGGCCCGCCTCGGCTCGCCGGTGCTGCACCCTCGCACTCTGGGGCCGCTTGATCTCACCCGCCAACAGCTCATCATCCGCTGCACCTTCGCCCCCGACGAAGGCGGCACCCGCATCAGTACCGAGCGTGCCAACAAGAACCTGGCCAGCCTCACCTGGCGGGGCGATGTGTACCGTTGCCACGCCGCAGAGGCCAGCAGCGACATTCGCGCCCAGGCCTATGCCGAGGAAGAGGGCGGCGCCATCCTCTACCTGCCCTTCGCCTTTGGCGAGCAGGCCGAGAAGCTGACCCTGCTGGCTCTGGTGGGCCAGGGCCTTGATTGGCAAAGCCCGGCTGGCCAGGCTTTGGCCAACGTGGCCCAGCAAGGGGGCCTGGTGCATCAGGCCAAGGGCCCGGAAGGGCTGTCACTTATCGCCTTTGTGCGGGAATTGCCGGCCAAATCGCTGCTGGCCCGCCTGCACGACCAACTCTTTGCCGTGGGCGTGGTGGTGCTGGGAGTAGGGAATATCGGCGGCTGCTGGCTGGACGGCTTTGCCCCGCGCCTCAAAGACCGTCTGCGCCTCTATGGGCTGGCCAACTCCAAAAAGCAGCTGTTCTCCCTTAACGGCATCAAGCCGGCCAACTGGCGGAACGAGTTTGCCAAAGGCGGCGAGCCGCGCTTTGAAGGTGACCTGCTGGAGGCCTTTAAAAAGGCGCCCTTTGCTCACTTGTTGCTGCTGGATCTCACCGCTTCCAAGGCGGTGGCCGACCAGTACCCCAAATTCCTCAACGCCGGAGTGCATCTGGTCAGCGCCAACAAGCAGGCCGGCTCCGCGCCTCTGGGTGAATACGACCGCCTGCACGTGACCCTTCGCCAAAGCGGGCGGCGCTGGTTCTACAACACCACGGTCGGTGCCGGTTTGCCGGTACAGGCTGCCATTCGCGACCTCCTAGGCTGCGGCGACGATCTCGAAGGGGTTGGCGGGGTGTTCTCCGGCACCCTGTGCTGGCTGTTCCAGAATTTCGACGGCACCAAGCCGTTCTCACAATTGGTCAAAGAAGCCCATGCCAAGGGCTTTACCGAGCCCGACCCGCGTGACGACCTCAACGGCCTGGACGCGGCCCGCAAGCTGCTGATTTTGGCCCGCGAAGCCGGTTGGCGCCTGGAGCTGGATAACATCCACATCGACAACCTGGTGCCAGAGCACCTGCGTAACATCAGCCGTGACGAGTTCTTCGCTCGCCTCGATGAGCTGGACCAGCCGCTCTTGGCCGCCCTTAACCAGGCCAAGGCCAAAGGTAAGCTGCTGCGCTACGTGGGTAACCTGCGCCAGGAAGAAGACGGCTTTCGTGCCACCGTCGGCCTAGAGACCCTGGATGCCACTCATCCCTTTGCCAACCTCACCGCCGGTGACAACATTTTCGCCATCCAGAGCCGCTATTACCGGGAGAACCCGCTCATTATCCGCGGCCCCGGTGCCGGCCCCCATGTCACCGCCGCTGGAGTGCAATCGGACGTGATCCAGCTGCTTTCCTGGCTTGCCTGAATATAAGTGATTGATAAAACCCGCCTTTTGGCGGGTTTTTTTATGGGCTTTTTCAGCGATCGCCTTGATCTTCAGAAAAAGATCTCTATTATGGCCATTTAGACGGCTAAACATCTATAGATCTAAACATCCAAAAATCCAAGGAAGACAATCATGGCTCTTACCCACTCTCTCGGTTTTCCCCGCGTCGGCCGCCGCCGCGAACTCAAGTTTGCCCTCGAAGCCTACTGGGCCGGTGACAGCAGCGAAGGCGAGCTGCGCGATCTCGCCGCCCAGGTACGCCACTACAACTGGGGTGTGCAGCAAGGCCTGGACTTTGTCCCGGCCGGCGACTTCACCCTCTATGACCATGTGCTGGACACCGCGGTGCGCCTGGGCGCCGTGCCCGAGCGTTTCAAGGCCGACGAGCCAGCCATCACCACCTATTTTCGCCAGGCCCGTGGCCGCGCGCCCGGTGGCCAGGACGTACCGGCCCTGGAAATGACCAAGTGGTTCAACACCAACTACCACTACCTGGTGCCGGAGCTGGCCGACGACCAGCAATTCAGCCTCAATGTCGACGAGCAGTTGGCGCAAATCCGCGAAGCCCGCGCTGCTGGCCACAAGGTCAAGCCGGTGCTGGTGGGGCCTGTGACTTTCCTGTACCTGTCCAAGCAGCGCGAAGGGGCTGACCAGCGCCTTAGCCACCTGCCCAAGCTCATCAGCGCCTACAGCCAGTGGCTGGATAAACTGGCTGGCGAAGGTATCGAGTGGGTACAGATTGACGAGCCGCTGCTGGTCACCGACATCTCAAACGACTGGCAACAAGCGCTGCAAACCGCCTACCAGGCCCTGAGCGAAGCGCCGGTGAAAATCCTGCTGGCTACCTACTTTGGCACCCTTGGCAATAACCTGGCCCTGGCCACCAGCCTGCCGGTGGCGGGCCTGCATATCGACGCCGTGGCCGGCCGTGCCCAACTGGCGGTGGTGGACAATGCCTGGCCGGCGGACAAAGTGCTGTCGGTGGGGATAGTCAATGGCCGTAACGTCTGGCGCACCGACCTTCGCGCCGCCATTGGCAGCCTCAAGGCCATTGGCGAGCGCCGTGGCAACCAGCTGTGGGTGGCGCCAAGCTGTTCCTTGCTGCACTGCCCCGTTGATCTTGCTCAGGAAGACCAGTTGGATGACGAACTCAAATCCTGGCTGGCCTTCGGGGTGCAAAAAGTCGAAGAAGTGCAGCTCATTGCCAAGGCCCTTAACGAAGGGGAGGGCGCCATCGGCGAAGCCCTGGCCGCTTCCGACGCCGCCGCTGCCGCCCGTAAGTCTTCCAAGCGCATCCACAGCGACACCGTGGCCAAGCGGGTTGCCGCCATTACCGGTAATGACAGCCAGCGCCACAGCGCCTTTAGTGACCGTATCGCCAAGCAGCGCGAATACCTCAAATTGCCTGCCTACCCCACCACCACCATCGGTTCTTTCCCGCAGACCCCCACCATCCGTGGCCTGCGCCGCGACTGGCGGGCCGGGCGCCTGAGTGAGCCGCAATACCGCGAGGCCATCTCCAAGGAGATTGAAGCGGTTATTCGCGAGCAAGAAGCCCTGGGCTTGGACGTGCTGGTGCACGGTGAAGCCGAGCGTAACGACATGGTGGAGTACTTCGGTGAGCTGCTCGACGGCTTTGCCTTCACCCGCTTTGGCTGGGTGCAAAGCTATGGCTCCCGCTGCGTCAAGCCGCCCATCATCTTTGGGGATGTCAGCCGCGCCCAAGCCATGACGGTAGAGTGGGCCGCCTTTGCCCAGACCCTGACCCACAAGCCGGTCAAAGGCATGCTCACCGGCCCGGTGACCATCCTTGGTTGGTCCTTCCCCCGCGACGATATCGAGCTCAAAACCATCGCCCAGCAAATTGCCCTGGCCCTGCGCGACGAAGTGGTGGACTTGGAGCAAGCGGGTATCAAGGTTATCCAAATCGACGAGCCGGCCTTTCGCGAGCTGCTGCCGCTGAAATTGGCCGAGCAAAGCGCCTATTTTGACTGGGCCGTCGAGGCGTTTCGCCTGTCGGCGGCTGGGGTGGCGGACGACACCCAAATCCACACCCACATGTGCTATTCGGAGTTCAACGCCATCATCGATGCCATTGCCGCCCTGGATGCAGACGTGATCACCATCGAGACTTCCCGCAGTGCCAACGAACTGCTGGATGTGTTCCGCGAATACGCCTACCCCAACGAGATTGGCCCTGGCGTGTATGACATCCACAGCCCCCGCATTCCGTCGGTGGACGAGATGGCCAAGCTTATCCAGCGCGCCGAGGCCTATATTCCGGCCGAGCGGATCTGGGTGAACCCCGATTGCGGCCTCAAGACCCGCCGCTGGGAAGAGGTGCGCCCGGCCCTTAAAAACATGGTGGACGCCGCCAAGCAGCTGCGCGAGCAAGCCGCCTGAGGTGAGCGCTCCCTTGGTAAAGCCCGCTTTTTGGCGGGCTTTTTCGTGACGTGGCAGTGGTGATTGGCGACTTTTTTAGCGCTTTTTGTAATTTGCGCTTGCTTTAGCCATCTAAACGTCTAACATGGCCATTTAGACGTCTAAACATATAAATGGCTGACAAGCGAACCCGAAGGAGCCACCATGTCACTGTCCCACGCACAACACCTGGAACTGCTGAACCAGAGCGTCGGCGAACTCAAAAACGACATTCAGGTGTCCTTCGAGTTCTTCCCTCCTGGCACTGAAAAGGCCGAAGCCAGCCTGTGGGAAGCCCTGGATCGCCTGGCGCCGCTGGCGCCGCGCTTTGTGTCGGTGACCTACGGCCACACCGAAGAAGGCCGAGTTCGCACCCATAACGTCATCAAACATATCAGTGAGCGCACCGGCCTGACCGCGGCGCCGCATTTGACCTGCATCGACACCCCGGAAGCCGAGCTTCGCCAAATCGCCCGTGATTACTGGCAAAGCGGCATCCGCCATATCGTGGCGCTGCGCGGTGACAAACAGCCGGGCCGCCAATACACCAACTACTACGCCTCCGATCTGGTGCGCATTCTGCGTGAAGAAGGGGATTTTGATATTTCCGTTGCCGCCTACCCGGAAGTGCATCCTGATGCCAAAAGCGCCCAGGCCGACCTGCTGGCGCTGAAGAAAAAGGTGGAAGCCGGTGCCAACCGCGCCATCACCCAGTTCTTCTTCGACGTGGAAAGCTATCTGCGTTTTCGTGACCGCTGCGTCAGCGCCGGTATCGACGTGGAGATCGTGCCCGGCATCCTGCCGGTCAGTAACTTCGAAACCCTGAAACGCTTTGCCGGGCTGACCAACGTGGCGGTACCCAACTGGCTGGCCCAGCGCTTTGACGGCCTGGAAAACGATGCCACCACCCGCTCTTTGGTAGGGGCGTCTATCGCCATCGACCAGGTACGGGTACTGCGCAAAGAAGGAGTAAAAGAGTTTCACTTCTACACCCTTAACCGCGCCGAGCAGAGCTATGCCATCTGCCACACCCTCGGGGTTCGGCCACAACTGGCCAAAGCAAGCTAAACCACAAGCCGGCGCCCGCCGGCTTTTTTGTGACTGTGATCAGCTCTTGCCGAACAGACCTTCAGGTATCGCGGTAAAACGTTTATTTGGCGAGATAAACGGAAAAAGTGTTAAAGCGCCCCGTGGTCTGAACGTGTATGGTCGCATTAGCCGTATCTGATGTGGTTTTTGCCCAGCGCCTGGCGCCTTCTCTTAAGGGCAGATGCGGCCTAATCAAAGTGGCGTTGTCACGCCCGAAAACATAAAGATGGGAGTATCCTTTGAAAAACACTGCTGTAGCGGCTGCTGTGATCAGCGCCCTGATGGGCTTGGCGCTGCCGGCCCACGCCGATGTACCTGCCCCTGTTGATAAAGCCTACCCCGGCACCCTGAAACTCCACGTTGATGCCACCGATATCGGCCACCGTATTTTCCAAATCAACGAAACCATCCCGGTCAGCGCCAGTGGCGATTTGACCCTGCTGTACCCGGCCTGGATCCCCGGCAACCACTCTCCTACCGGCCCCATCGACAAGGTGGCGGGTATCGAATTCAGCGCCAACGGCAAAACCCTGACCTGGGAGCGCGACGCCGGTAACGTGTATGCCTTCCATGTGGCGGTGCCCCAGGGCGTGACCGAAGTCAAAGCCAGCTTCAAGTTCCTCTCCCCCCAGAACCCCGATCAGGGCCGGGTGGTGATGACCCCGGAAATGCTGAACCTGCAATGGAACGCCATGGCGCTTTACCCGGCTGGCCATTACACCCGTCAGATCCAGGTTGAGCCGTCGGTCACCCTGCCCAAGGGCTGGCATTACGCCACCGCCCTTGAGAACGAGAGCCACAAGGGCGACAGCTACGCCTTTAAAGCCATCGACTTTGAAAACCTGGTGGACTCGCCGATGTTCGCCGGTGAGCACTATAAGCGCATCGATCTGAACCCCGGTGCCAAGACTCCGGTACACCTGAACGTCTTTGCCGACAACGCCAAAGACTTGGAAGTGAGCCCCGAAGCCCTCAAGGCCCACCGTGAGCTGGTACAACAGATGTACAAGCTGTACGGCGCCCACCACTACAACCACTATGACTTCCTGCTGGCCCTGACCGACAAGCTTGGCGGCATCGGCCTGGAGCACCACCGCTCCAGCGAAAACAGCGCCAAGGAAAACTACTTCACCGAGTGGGACAAATCCTGGCTGGGCCGCGACCTCTTGGCCCACGAATTCAACCACTCCTGGGACGGTAAATATCGCCGCCCCGAAAAGCTGTGGACCCCTACCTACAACCAGGTGAAACGTGACCATGGCCTGTGGGTATACGAAGGCCAGACCCAGTTCTGGGGCTATATCGTGGCCGAGCGCTCCGGCCTTTGGAGCCACGACAACGCCATGGACATGCTGGCCCTGCTGGGCGCCACCTACGACAAAGGCCGCCCCGGCATGCAGTGGCGCAATATCTGGGATACCACCAACGATCCCACCATCGCCCAGCGCGCGCCTCTGGCCTATCGCAACTACCAGATGAGCGAAGACTACTACCAAGGTGGCCAGCTGATTTGGTACGCGGTAGACGCCAAACTGCGTAACCTGAGCGGCAACAAGAAATCCCTGAACGACTTCGCCAAGGCCTTCTTCGGCGTGCACCCCGGCGCCTGGGACATCAACACCTACAGCTTCGAAGACGTGGTTAATACCTTGAACGGTATCGAGAAGTTTGACTGGACCAGCTTCCTCAACGACCGCCTCAAAGGCCACGTGAACCTGTCCAAGTCCCTGAACGACCAAGGCTGGCAGCTGGTGTACAACGACAAGCCGTCAGACGCCGTCAAAGGTATCGAAGGCCGCTACAAGGCTACCGACTTTACCTACTCCCTGGGCTTTATGGTCAGCAAGGAAGGCACCATGCGCGACGTGCTGTGGGACAGCCCGGCCTTTAATGCCGGCCTGGCGCCGAGCATGACTATCGTGGCGGTAAACGGCACCCAGTTCAGTGGCGATGTCCTTAAAGACGCGGTAACCGCCGCCACCAAGGACAAGGCCCCCATCGAGCTGCTGGTCAAAGACTTCGACAAGTACCAGACCATCAAGATTGATTACCACGGTGGCCTCAAGTACCCGCACCTTGAGCGCATCAAGGGCACCAAGGATTACCTGAGCCAGATCCTCAAGCCCCTGTAAGGCCTCGCCTTATGTAAAAGCCCGGCTTAGGCCGGGCTTTTTTGTGCCCCGCGGCCGGCAGGGGATTAGCGATAGGCAAAGTATGTTTTTTAAGCAGGGCCGCTGTTGCGTTCATCTTGGCGCGAAGCTGGCACTATGGCTGTTCATGCCAATATGTTTTCAGGGAGGAAAACCATGATCGCGCTCGTTATGTCAGGCTCGGTGGGTACCCGGGGCAGAAACAATGGCCTCGACGTGTTGATGATCAAATCGCTGCTCAATGCCTACGCTCGGCGCAATAAGTTAACCGAGCTGGCAATGAATGAAACGGTTGATGATGCCTGCCTGACCCTTATCGCCGTCTTTCAAACCAAAGTGGTCAAGATGGCCAAGCCCGACAGCTTGGTCTCGGCCAATGCCGGCACCTTCAAGCAGATGGTCGCCTACCTCAAGGCCGGCTTTAGCGTGGCCGCCATCACCAAGCCCACCGAAGGCGCCCTGACCTGGGACGCTGAAGGCAACGAAGGTGGCTACTACCACAGCCGGGTATTTCACGTGCCCTCGGCCAGCTCCGGGTTAACCATTGGCCGGGGTTACGATATGCGCGATAAAACCACGGCTACTATCGTCAGCGATCTCACCACGGCTGGCATTGATACGGTAAAAGCCAACCTGATTGGCAAGGCCGCCACCAAAAAAGGAAAAACGGCAGAGCAGTTTGTCTATTCCAATGATTTACTGGATTTCGAGATAACCGCGCCCCAGCAATTATCCCTCTTTAAAAAGACCTACCAGTTTATGCTGGACGATGTGAAACGTATCAGCGCCGGGGCATCGCAGGTAAAGCATTACGGTACGGTAGATTGGGACAAAACGCCGCAAACGGTCATCGACCTGCTGGTAGATTTACGCTATCGGGGTGATTACACTCCAGCCACTCGGCGCCTTATCCAAAAGTTTGTTGCGGACGGCGAGTATGTGAAATTCAAGGATGTTATTCAGGACCAAAGCAATTGGTCTGGGGTGCCGGGAGACCGTTTTACCCGCCGCTCCAATTTCGCCGACGCCATTAAAGACAAGGACGGAAAAAAGTAAATGTTACCCTTTTCGCGCGCGCTCTTCTCCTTTGCCTTTGGTGCCAGCCTGGTTGCCGGCTGCCAGGCCAATACCGCCGAGCAAGGCGGCTACGACATGGAAGCCACCAGCACCTTGAACGCCAAGGTGGGCGACAGCACCTTTATCTACCAGCAGTTCGACCCGGAGTTTGATTTCCCCTGCCCGGTGGTCAGCCTGCAAAAAGCCGGCAAGACCCTGGTATCCAAAGAGCTGTGTGTATACCAGGCGCGAGACAACAGCCCTTTTGATCTGCGCAACGATGTCTCTTATAACGCGATCAGCGATGCGGCCATTAACGGCAATACCCTGAGTTACACCCTGGATATCAGCCTGCGCCGCGCCGATGCGTTTTTGCAAAAATGCACTCTTACTTTCACCGCCGACAGCCTGAGTGAACCCAACTGCGTACTGGAAGATTTACCACCGGCCAAGTGATAACCCCCAAGCCCGAGTCTTCGGGCTTTTTTAATGCTGTTGGGAAATGGCGCGTAGCGCGCCGAATGCGATTGATTCTTACGAGAGAGATATGCACTCAATAATTTGAATATCTTTAGTGTACCTACTCTCGCAACTGACTTCTTTGGCTGATGAGTTTGTATAAGTAATATCAGTTTACTTTAAACGCCGAGCCGTACTGAGGATGGATGAATGCCGAAGGTCTCAGCAAAATTTGGTTTCTGGCCAAAAAAAGAGTCCATTTCAATGGATGCTGTTCAAATAGAAACGCTGGATGACGCCTCAAGTAACGTGGAGTCCATACTCTGCTCAGAATGGATGCACAAGGATTGGTTTTATGCCCCGACTGCTGCCAGCTACAACACCGTCAGTGGAGTTACAACGCAACTTCCCTATTCCTTAAGAGTATTTCAGTTACCCTTTACTCATCGCATCACTCATACAACGGATGACAATAAACAGCATCTCGATTTTTTGGTTTGGTGTCTGGGGTTTTTCGAAGGGATACGGCTAACAACATCTGAAGCGGGTTATCTGGATGCAACACCCGTCAAGACGGGAAAGTTGACGGATTTCATTTTAACCAACGGTACCCAACTAAGCGATGCAGTCGAGCTAGCTGAGCGTTACTGGATGGATAATATGGTTGATCTGCGACAGGGCAAGCGGATGATAGGTGTAATCCATTGTCTGTTTCTAGCGCAAAACCCTAAGCATCTATCATTCGAGAGATTTACCTACCTCTATATGGCGCTTGATGCTTGCTTCAAGCTGGCCAGTAAGCGATTTGAACCAACGAAGAGGCTGAGCCATGCCAGTAGGATCGAGTGGACTTGTCAGCAATTTGATATCCCGGTACCTGCCTGGGCCAGGCCAGTCGATCAAAGGTCAGAAGTATCTGTTGCGCGTAATGACACAATCCATGAGGCGCTATTTTTTGAAGAGCCGCTGGGTTTTGCTACCTATGGCGGCAACAACGATACTGGATACTCAAGTTATGTGCTGCTTCAGATGGAGGCGCTGATATGTCGTTTGGTCATTGCGCTGTTGGGTAGGCCTGACGCAGCTTATGTTCGCTCTGAGGTGAAGACTCGGCAGATCCACGGATTAAGCCTGAAATAACGTGCTTATTTGAGTAAAAAAGTTGAATTAGGCGTCCGCTCGGCCGGAATAAATAATGAACCAATTTAGTCGAGCCATAGGGCTCAAGCTGCTTTTGGCCAGTGCCGTTTTTATTGCCCTTGGCTGCCAGGCGCAAGAAAGTGAGGTTGTTAAGCCCAAGCTCGCTTTCGATGTTGAGGTTGGCAAGAGCCGCCTGCACTACCTGCAATACAATGCCGAGCTTTACTATCCTTGCCCCAAGATCAGCCTGACCCGCGGCGATAAGGTGTTGGAGCAGCGGGATCTCTGCACTTATCAGGACCGATTCGGCAACAGTTTCGATATTCGAAACGACATCAGTTTTGTCGAAATAGACGATGCCAAGGTCGAGAATAACAAGCTGGCTTTCACCGTGGATGTCAGCCTGAAGGGAGCTACGGCGTTCTTGCTAAAATGCACCTTGCCGTTTGATGAGAACAAACTGGGCGAGCAGCACTGCACTGTGGAAGATTTGCCAAACTAAAGTGTATTTTGCTACCTGCAAGAGAGGTGGTAATGCTGGTTTCGCACCCCCAAGCCCGAGTCTTCGGGCTTTTTATTTTTAATGGCGCAAACAGTGCGTCCTTTTCTTTTTTCTGGCCAAAATCCTGGCATCGCGGTAGTAAGTAAAGCTAACAGTGGCCTTGGTGGATAACAGGCTGCGCTACCCGGACAGGAATCGATGATGAAAAAGCCCCTGATTGGTCTTGCCCTTGCGGCGCTGTTGAGCGGCTGCGCGACCACCAGCAAACCGGCGGCGCCCGTGGCCAAGGCGGAGCCTTTGACGCCGCTGGTCACCGATTGGGCTGCCCCTGCCGATTATGATGGGATGCGCAAACAGCTGGGATGGAGCGACCAGTACATCGCCCGCTGCGAGCAGGGCAACCCGGTCAAAGCCATGGACGAGGCCATGATGGCCAAGCAATGGCAACAGGCCGCCACCTTGGGGCAAAACTGGTTGCCGCAATGCCCGGTGGATATGCGGGTGCAGTTCTTTACCGCCATCGCCCTGGATAAGCTGGGGCAGGGCGCTCAGTCCAAGGCGCACTTTGCCTGGACCAAAGGGCTGCTGGATTCGGTGATGGCGTCCGGTAACGGTAAAACCCCGGCGACCGCCCTTGAGACCATTTCCGTGGCCGAGGAATACAACACCCTTTACCTGATGCAGTTGCAGCCCAAGGATCAGGCGCTGGTGTCGGGGCCCATCATGTGTGACCGCCTCACCGCCACCTCAGAAGACGGCGAGCAGGTCACCCTGTACTTCAACCCCAAGGCGCATTTTGCCCGGTTGATGAAGATGATAAGCGAAGGTGAAAAGTAAGCTGGCCCTGGCTCAGGCCGCGCCGGTTTGGATCTGGTTGCGGCCGTTTTCCTTGGCAAGGTAGAGGGCGGCGTCGGCCCGTTTCACCACCTCTTCCAAAGGTTCTTTGGGCCCGTTTTGGGCGACCCCGCCACTGAGGGTGATGTAAAAAGCCTGGCCCTTGAAGGTAAAGCGGTGCGCGCTCATGCCGGTGCGGATCCGCTCAGCCAGAGATAGGGCTTGCGTCAAGTCACAGCCATTAAGCAGCACCAGAAACTCCTCCCCGCCCCAGCGGCAGATGGCGTCTGACTCGCGCACATGCTGCTTTATCTCCTGCACCATGTCTTTGAGTACGGTGTCACCGGCCTCATGGCCATATTGGTCGTTCACCTGCTTGAAATGGTCAACGTCCAGCACCAGTACCGACAGCGGCTGGCTTTGCTGGTTGCACTCGTCCAGCATCAGGCGGTGCAGCTCCTGGCCGCTGCGCCTGTTAAGGGCCAGGGTTAACGGGTCTACCGAGGCTTGGGCTGCCAGCTTGCGCTGGTAGCGCCCCTGGGTCGCCAGGCTGATGCCCAGCACCATCAGGGTAATAAGGCCGGCAATGGCCACGTTGATAAGGAAGGTTTTAAACACCGCTTGCAGCGAGGCGGCCTGATGCTCCTCCACCACCAGGTACCAGTCGAATTCCGGCACCAGCCGGGCATTGACATAGGTTTTGTGGCCGCCGCTCTCAAAGTGGTAGCTGCCTGAAGGGGCAGACAACAACTGAGCGGCGATAGTGGCCATTCCCGGCATGGCTTGCAGGCTGTCTTCTCCCTCAAAGCGCTGGCCGCTAAGCACCACCTTACCCTGGCGGTCCACAAAATAAATGCGGCGCTGGTAGCGCTGCTCATAACGTGCGAGCAATTGATGCACCTGTTCTACCGAAAGCCCCACCCCGGTCACGCCGATAAAACGGTGCTGGTAGTCGTAGACCTTGTGGTCGATAAAGATGTCCATCTGCCCCTGTCGCTCTGGGTCCATACCCACAGTGACCAGATAAGGCTTGTTCTCGGGCAGGGCTTTGACCTTTTCGTACCAGTCGTAGCGATGGCTGGTGGCGTCGATGATATGTTCGGCGGCATCAGGCAGGTAGAGGCGGCGGTCGGCGTCTCTGACAAAAAAGGCGATGATGGTGTCAAAGCGCTGGTCTATCTCCGCCAGGTAGCGCTGCATGGGTGTGGCGCTGGGTGTGGCTTGCATGGCCCAGTCGCGCACAAAGGTGTCGTGGGCCATCAGGGTCGCCACAAAGGTGGGCTGCACCAGGTCACGCTGGATCTGCGAGTAGACGTTGTCACTGGTGAGCGGCAGAGAGTTGTGCTCAATCTGCTGGCTAATGGAGCGCTGGGCAACCCGGTAGCTGCTCCAACTCATCAGGAAAAACACCACAAACAGCACCCCGCAGAACAGCCAGAGGGTTTTCACCCTGATATTGGCCAGGGGTTGGTGTCTTTTGAGCATCTGACGCTCCCTATCAAATTGGTAACTGATTGCCCGCAAAGGGAAATCATAGCATTTCCAAGGCATTGATAAGAACGCTTTTACCGGCAGGGTATGTCGATTTATTTTTAATTAAATTATTTGCGGCCGTTTATTAATTAAAAGATATTGTATTTTCTTTTTATCAATTCAATCTCTACCTATAACGGCATTGTTTTATATTCGCCTTTGGCAAAGGTTTTTATATTGAATTTGCCAATGCCTATTTTTACCGGCAAAACCGGCGGAAGATTGCGTTATGCAATGGCCTTGTATAATCTTTTGGCACGTCGCACGGATGCTATACGAAAGACTAACGGATTATGCTATTTCATGAGACACCTCTTAATTACCCCCAAGCCGCTGTCTGCACTGGTTACCCTGGTGCTGGTCTGTATTGCCTTACTTTGGTCAGGAGCGCCTAACGCCATGCTTTTCTTCGGTAAAAAAGCCAGCTATCACCTTTCTCCCGAGATCAACGGCGTGATCACTCTCCACGGCAAACCGGTGGGCCATGTGGAGGTCACCCGCACCCTGGACAGCAACCAGTTCAAGCAGCCCTATGTCGACACCGCCATTACCGACAGCCAGGGTAAATTCAGTTTCCCGGAAAAGGAAATTGAAGACAAAAAGCCCTCCGAAATGACCACGGTGGTGCGTAGCCAAAATCTGGAAGTGGAATACAGCGGTAAAAAATACCTGCTTTGGTTTATGAGTATTCCCACCATTCGGCCGGTTGATGTCGTGAAAGAAAAACTGCATTTCCTGGAATGTGACCTGGACAATGCCGAAGAGTATTTCGATTTTCATGACGCGCAGTTTTCAGCCATGCCTTTTACTGCCGTCTCGATATGCAGATGGAAGGATAACTAACCTGTATCAACGTCAAAGGGATTTGTTATGAGCTTTATTTCACCGAAAGTGGCCTCGCAACTGGCCTTGCTGACTTACTCGGCCGAAAACCGCAGCGCCAATGGCCGCTACAACTTCGCGCCTTCTGCCGATATTCGCCGGATCTTCGATCTGGAATCAGAGGCCCTGACCGGTAAATCCGGTTTTGCCCTGTTCCGTAAAACCCTGGGGTTTTCGCTGGTCGGTAAGGGTAAGGCGGAGTTCGAAGGCGACCACGTTATCGCCATGCGCGGCACCAACATGAAGAATGTGGTGGACGCCCTGACCGACGCCAACTTCGGTATGGCCTCTGCCGACAACGGCTCGGCCGCCCACTTTGGCTTTGTGCGTACCTTCGACTCCATCAAGCCCGGCCTGAAAGCCTACCTCGATGCCAACCCCGGCCGTGGCGCCGTGCACTGCGTAGGCCACAGCCTCGGCGGCGCCTTGGCGACCCTGGCCGCCGATTGGGTAGCCATCAATTATGGCCGGCCCGCTTACCTCTACACCTTCGGTTGCCCAAGGGTAGGGCAGGCTGGCTTTGCCCGCAGCGCCACCGCCAATATCGACCGGATCTACCGCTGCACCCACGGCGCCGACGTGGTGCCCAAGGTGCCGCTGTGGCCCTTCCAGCACATTCCGGCCGGCGGCACCGAGTATCGCCTCGATGGCTCCCAGGGTTTTAGTATGGCCGCCCACTCCATGGGCTACGACGGTTCCCCCGGTTATGTGAATACCGCCAGTAAAGGTGGTTGGGATGAGCTGCACCAGAACTCCGAGCGCTTTATGAATACCCCGGTGCGCCTGGATTTCGACAAGCGGCTTAATGCCTCTTTCACCAGCTACTGGGCCGACAAGATTGGCGCGGCGCTGATCACCCTGCTCAAGGACGCCGGTTACTACGCGGCGGTGGCAGCCCAAATGGCCCTGGCCACCAGCTTTACCGTGTACGACATCCTGGCTCAGACCATCGAGAAAATAGCCCAGGCCGGCACCAAACTGGCCGCCCAGGCCAAGGGGCTTATTGGCCATATGCTGGTTTTTGCTGGCAAAGTGGCAGGCGTGGTTATCAACCTCACCGCCGCCTTTATTCGCGGCGTGTTTGACCTGATGCTAAAAGCCCTGGGCCGCATGGTGCGCAACTCCCTCAAGTTGCTCGACTAAGCCGCTTGAGACGAAAAAGCCCGGCATGGCCGGGCTTTTTTATTGGCTGCAAACCGGGCAGGCAGGGTCGCGGCTTAGCTGCCAGCTGTTCCAGGCGAGCTTTTGACCATCAAAAAGATGAAGCCGGTCTTGAGCTGGCGCCATGCCCAGCAGTTGCTGAATGGCCAGCAGCCCCTGAAAGCTGCCGGCCATGCCCAGTAGTGGCCCGGCCACCCCCAGGCTGTCGCAGTTGCCGGCCCCTTGCTCGGCCTCGCCGTACAGGCAGGCAAGGCAGGGCCCGCCGCGTACCAGTTGCACCCGGTATTGCCAGCGGTTGGCAACGGCGCTCACCAGCGGCAGGCCATGGCTGACACACCAGCGGTTCAATAGCTGCTTGGTAGCGAGGTTATCGGCGCAGTCCAGCACCAGGTCGGCCCCGGCCAAGAGCGGGGCGATGTTCTCCTCCTTTATATAGGAAGGGCACTCCTCCACCTGGCACTGGGGGTCAAGCGCCTCTAGCTGGCGGCGGGCCATTTCGGCCTTGGGCCGGCCGACGTGGCTGCTTTTATAGAGAATTTGCCGGTGCAGGTTACTGAGCTCCACCTTGTCGGCATCAATAAGCCGCAAACGGCCCACCCCGGCGCCTGCCAGGTAAAGGGCCGCCGGGCTACCCAGGCCGCCGAGGCCAACAATGGCCACTGTGCTGGCAGCAAGCTTTGCCTGACCTTCGCTGCCCCAAAGCAGCTGTTGGCGGTGGTGGCGCATGTCAGCCTCCACAGAGCGCGAGCCAGCGGTGAACGTCAGCATCAAGGTAGGCGCTTTCGGTGACCGCTCTGACGACCGCCAGGCTACCTGGCCCCTGCGCCAGCACCGCCTCGGCGTTAGTGAAGTCAATGCCGCCGATGGCGACCGTTGGTGTGTTACCGGCGCGCTGGCAAAAGGCCTTAAGCCGCGCCAGCCCTTGGGGGGCGGTGGGCATGGCCTTGGTGGGGGTGGCAAAGATGGCGCCAAAGGCAATATAGGAAGGCCTTAGCGACAAGGCCCTGGCCTGCTCAAAAAGCCCGTGGCTACTGAGGCCCAGGCGAATACCGCTCAGGCTCAATTGTTCCAGATCGGCTGTCAGCAAATCTTCCTGGCCCAGGTGCACGCCATAAGCGCCATGGTGCAAGGCGGCTTGCCAATGGTCGTTGATAAAGAGCCGGGCTTGATAACCCTGGGCAGCTCTTACTGCCTGGGCCACCTGGCGCTCTGCCTCAGGGGCTTCTCCTTTAAAACGCAGCTGCAGGGTTTTAACGCCCAGATCCAAGAGCCGTTTCAGCCAGTCGCTGCTGGGCACCACCCCATAAAAACCGAGCCGCAACGGGCAGGGCGCAAAGGGCTGACTTGGCGCTTCGCCGCTAAGCACGGGCAAGCGAGCATCGCCCCCTCGCTGCGCCAGCCAGTCATCCAGGCTAACCGGTGCCAGGGGTAAATCCCCCTTGCCGTGCCTTAAGGTCAGCTGCCGCTCGCCAAGGTGCAGCACATCCTGTTCTGGCCCCAGTTGCAGCGCGTCTTTATATAAGAAGGTCATGACTCCTCCTTATGCCAAAAAGGCGTGCCCACCACAGGGGTGCTGGCCTGGGCCAGTTCCCGGGCGCTGATGGGGCCAGCTAGAAAACCAGCCCGCCCCGCCTGCACCGCCTGAGCCATGGCGCCGGCCATGGCGGCGGGCCTGGCCGCCTGGGCCACGGCGGTATTGGCCAGCACCGCATCAAAGCCCAGCTCCATGGCCTGGCAGGCATGGGAGGGTCGGCCGATGCCAGCGTCAATCACCATGGGGATCTTTGGCAGCCGCTGGCGCAGGGTGCGTAGGCTGCTGATGTCATTGAGCCCCTGGCCCGAGCCGATGGGTGCCCCCCATGGCATCAGTACCTGGGCGCCGGCATCCAGTAGCTTTTTGGCCAGCACCAAATCGCTGGTCATATAAGGGAAGATTTGAAAGCCCTCGCGGGTCAGCTCGCGGGTGGCGTCCACCAAGGCGAAGGGGTCCGGTTGCAGGTTGTAGTCGTCGCCGGTGATCTCCAGCTTCAACCAGTGGGTGGCAAAGAGCTCCCTTACCATAAAGGCCAGGTTCACCGCTTCATCCACGCTGCGGCAACCGGCGGTATTGGGCAGCAACGGAATACCTAGCGCCTGCAAAAAGGCCCAGAAATCGCCCCCGCCCTGGCCCTGGCGGCGCAGGCTGCAAGTGACCAACCCGGGCCTGGCGGCCTTGACCGCCTCCAGCAACAGCTGCGGTGAAGGGTAACTGGCGGTGCCAAGCCAAAAGCGGCTGGTCAGTTCCACATCATAAAGGTGCATCAGCCGCCCTCCATGGGAGCCAGCACCTCGATGCGGTCTCCCTCCTTTATATAAAGAGCCGCGTATTGGCCTTTGGGCACAAAGCGGCCGTTCACCGCCACCGCATAGGGCGGCTTGGCCTGGTGATTCTCCAGTAGCCGTTCAAGAGGCTGGGTGCCCGTTACCAGCAGGCGCTTGCCGTTAAGCTCAATGAACATGGCGGCCCCCCAGGCGGGCGGTGATGTCACTGACCGCGCGCTCGGCGAGCACTGGGCCAATCATAAAACCGTGGCGGTAAAGGCCATTGATGCTGAGCCGGTTGCCCTGCCAAGCAAGCTTTGGCTCGTTGTCCGTAAAGGCGGGGCGTAGCCCCACCTGCAAAGACTCGATACGCGCCTCAGCAAAGCCGGGGTGTAGGCTGTGGGCGGCAGACAGCAGCTCCAGGGCCGACTGCACCGACACCGGGCTGTGGTCGCGGCTTTCAATCTCGGTGGCTCCCACCACGTACCGGCCATCAGGGCGCGGCACGATATAAAGAGGGTAACGGGGGTGCAGCAGCCGCACCGGCCGGGTGAGGGTCACCTCCGGGGCATGGAGCCTGGCCACTTCGCCGCGCACGGCGCGAAGGTCGGGCAGCTCGGCGGCGGCGCCGGTGCAATCAACGATGATGGCAGCCTCGCCGCTACCCTGGTTGCTCGAGCCCAGTGCGCCAAGGCGATGCATCAGGGCGCTGTTATCGAGATAACCTTCGCCGCTTAGCCACAGGCCGCGCCCAAAGCGGTCCGCCAGGGCCGGCTCCAAATCCCCCGCCTGGCAAGGCTCGCATTCGGTGCGGCGGCTGAAATCCACCATCAGCCCCTGGTCTTGGGGGTGGCTGACCACCAGGGTGCCGGTAAAGCCGTGCTGAATATCGCCAAGCTCGCTAAGCCAGGCCTGCCACAGGGGCAGGGCGGCGTTGCCCATGGCAAAAATAGCCGGGCTACTGAGCACCGCTTCGGCCTTGGGGGCCAGCATGGCGGCGGCCACCCAGCCGGCGGCGCTGGCCGGGTGAGGATCGGTCCAGGCCACCCTGAGCCCGGCCTTTTTCAGGCGCCAGCACAGCAGGCGCCCCATCAGACCAAAGCCGTGGATCTGCACATCAGTCCTGGTTGACATAAATTTGCGCCCCTTGCTCTTTAAAGCGCTGCGCCTGGGCCTTGAGGCCGTCGCGGTTGGCCGACAGCTCCTGGCTCAGTTTCATGGAGCAGAACTTGGGCCCGCACATGGAACAGAAATGGGCCACCTTGCCAGCCGGGCTGGGAATGGTTTCGTCGTGGTACTCCCGGGCCCGCACCGGGTCCAACCCCAGGTTGAACTGGTCTTCCCAGCGAAATTCAAAGCGGGCGCGAGAAAGGGCGTTGTCCCAGGCTTGGGCTGCCGGGTGGCCTTTGGCCAAGTCTGCGGCGTGGGCGGCAATGCGGTAGGCGATAAGCCCTTCTTTAACATCGTCCTTGTTGGGCAGGCCCAGGTGTTCCTTGGGGGTCACGTAGCAAAGCATGGCGCAGCCAAACCAGCCGATCAGCGCCGCGCCAATGCCGGAGGTGATGTGGTCATAGCCGGGGGCAATGTCGGTGGTGAGCGGCCCTAAGGTGTAGAAGGGGGCGCCGTGGCAATGCTTGAGCTGCTCGTCCATGTTTTCCTTGATGAGCTGCATCGGCACATGGCCGGGGCCTTCAATCATCACCTGAACGTCGTATTCCCAGGCGATCTTAGTCAGCTCACCCAGGGTGCGCAGCTCGGCGAACTGGGCTTCGTCATTGGCATCGGCTATGGAGCCGGGGCGCAGGCCGTCGCCCAAAGACAGCGACACGTCATAGGCGGCGCAGATCTCGCAGATCTCTCGAAAATGCTGGTAAAGGAAACTCTCCTGATGATGGGCCAGGCACCACTTGGCCATGATGGCGCCGCCACGGGAGACAATGCCGGTCACCCTGTCCACGGTCAGCGGCACAAAGGCCAGCCGCACCCCGGCGTGAATGGTGAAGTAGTCCACCCCTTGTTCGGCCTGCTCGATCAGGGTGTCGCGGAACAGCTCCCAGGTCAGGTCCTCGGCAATACCTTTGGTTTTCTCCAGCGCCTGGTAGATGGGCACAGTACCGATGGGCACCGGCGAGTTACGCACTATCCACTCGCGGATATGGTGGATGTTGCGGCCGGTAGACAAGTCCATCACCGTGTCGGCGCCCCAGCGGGTGGCCCAAATGAGCTTCTCCACTTCCTCGTCGACGCCGCTCGATACAGACGAGTTGCCGATGTTGGCGTTCACCTTCACCCGGAAGTTGCGGCCAATGATCATTGGCTCGGCTTCCGGATGGTTGATGTTGGCAGGGATGATGGCCCGGCCCTCGGCCACTTCCCGGCGCACAAACTCGGGGGTAATGGCGTTCGGAATAGTGGCACCGAAATCCTGGCCCCGGTGGCGCTGCTCGGTTCTGGCTTGTTCCAGCCCGATATTCTCGCGGATGGCGATGTATTCCATCTCGGGGGTAATGATACCGGCCTGGGCATAGTGCAGCTGGGTTACCCGCTTGCCGGCTTTGGCTCTTCGTAGCGGCCGGCGGCTTGCAAAGCGCGGCATGGTGGCGGTCTCTTCGGCCATCTGCCGGGCAAAGTCGGAACTCACCCCTGCCAAAGGCTCGGTGTCACCCCGTTCGGTTATCCAGCTTTCGCGAAGCGGCGCCAGGCCAACGCGAATATCCACCGGCGTGTCGGTAAAGGGACCCGAGCTGTCGTAGAGATTCACCAGTACCTGGCCGCCGCCGTCGCTGGCCAGCACCTGGCGCACCGGCACCTGAATGTCGGCGCGGCTACCGCACAGGTAGGCTTTACGGGAACCCGGCAAAGGCTGAGTAAGGTCTGGGCTCAGTTGGCCCTGGATGAAAGATGATGATGTAGACATGGCTAACCTCGTTTTCAAAATGCAAAAACGTTGCTGGCCGATGTGCACGGTGAGAGAGGTGCAGCCAAGCTACACCCCATCCGGGAGACGGTTTCAGATTGTGTGTCTCACTTGTTCCCTTCGCAGGTATTACCCTGATCAGGTTCCACGGATCCCACGTCTAGCGTGATCTCAGCCCTAAGGCACTCCGACAAGAACGATTTTTAGCCTAAATCGAAATCATCTGTCCTGTAAAGGGCCCGTTTCTGTGGATAAGTTGTGCTTAAACGGTGTGTGAGTTGTGTGAAAGCCGGTATTCGATTTTTTTCGCAAAAACCCCTTGCAGCCTGCGTTTAGGTCCCTATAATGCCGCCTCGTCGCCAAGGGAAAGCGCGGTGAAGGACTTGAAAGCAGAGCTTAAAAAGGCCTTGACCGATAAAGATAAGTGAGTAG
>NZ_RJUL01000013.1 GCF_003751625.1 Gallaecimonas pentaromativorans | reverse complement strand
GGAGGCGCATTCTACCGCCTCCCAATACAGTGTCAAGCCCTTTCGCTTCACACTAAACTTCGTTTTTTAAGCCTTTCGACTCAATCCCCGAAGCGAGCCGCCATTCTACTCACTTATCTTTATCGGTCAAGGCCTTTTTAAGCGCTGCTTTCAAGTCCTTCACCGCGCTTTCCCTTGGCGACGAGGCGGCATTATAGGGATCGGTTTTTGGAGCGCAAGTGCTTTTTAATACAGGCGAACTGATCGGTGAATTCTTCACCTGGCGGCCCTTTCTTTGCGCAATGATGTAAATAAAGTTAACATGCTCGCGCATTCCCCTTATCAAATTCACTGTACCTGTACACTTTAACGAGCTAAACCATGCATCCAGCTATTATCCTTTTCGTCGTTGCGATTCTGGGATCGGTCTTACTGTCTTTCGTCCCTGTCGAATTTCCTTACTCACGCCCAACCTTTTTTGGGCTTGGCATCCTCTTAGGTGGCGCTGTTGCCTTCTTTATGGGGCGCCCTAAAGCGCAGGCTACCCGTACCGAAGACATTGCTACCGTTACCCTTTATGTTGGCAATCTGCCTTACCGCGCCAATGAGCATTCGGTGCAGCAAACCTTCGAACGTTTCGGCAAAGTGTTGTCGGTACGACTGATGAAGGATCGCCAAACCGGCCGCCGCCGCGGCTTTGGTTTTGTCGAGATGCTGACCGAAGATGCCCAGGCCGCCATTAACGGCCTTAATGATCAGCAGTTCCAAGACCGTACCCTGAAAGTCAGGGAAGCCAAGGAACGCCGGGATCAGGAAGAAGAGTAAAGCGGTAGGTATTCGGGCAAGGCGCTTTCTTGCAGCCAGGCCCGCAATAGTTCCAGCCCCTTGGGGCTGGAGGCCGTGTGATAAAGGTGGCTCAGGCCACCTTTTTTATTGCCTGCGCCAGCCGGCAATAAGCTGCGTACCCGCCGGGCAATGGCTTCACCGGAGTCCACCAAGGTCACATCACTCCCCAAGACCTTCGCCAGCTCTTCCTTTACTAAAGGGAAATGAGTGCAACCCAGCACCACGGTGTCAGGCTTGGGTGCCTGCAGCCAAGGGGCAAGAATGTCGGCCAGCCGGTCAATATCCAGCTCTTGGCCACGCAGTTTGGCTTCTGCCATGGTGACCAGCTCACTGGAGCCGAGCCGCAAGACTTGCTTGCCGGCGGCAAAGTCGGCTTCGAGTTGATGTGTATAAGGGCGGTTGACGGTACCGGGGGTGGCCAGAAGACCAATGACGCCATTACGAGTGAGCCGCGCCGCCGGCTTGATGGCAGGCACCACGCCAACCACCGGGAAGCTAAAGCGCTGACGAAGATGGGGCAGCACCAGGGTAGACGCGGTATTACAGGCTACCACGGCCAGGCTGATGTCGTGGCGCTGGGTGACGGCGTCAAACACCGCCAGCACACGCTCGACCAGCACGGACTCGCTCAGCTCGCCATAAGGGAAGGCGGCATCGTCCATGGCATAAACCGCCTCGACACCGGGCAAGGCCTGATGGACCTGTTGCCAGATGGAAAGACCGCCTACCCCAGAATCGAAAAAGAGCAACTGACTCATGCTGTTTGCCAATGACCTGCCTGATATTTTTGCCCGCCCAGTTTACCAGCACTGGACATTGAGTGCGCCTTGCCTATCATTTGCTCCCCTATAAAGGAGGCAAGCATGCAACAACCGGGCGCGGTTTACCCCGACAACTACCAAACACAACTGGCCGAGAAGGTCAGCCGGCTCAATGCGCTGATGCAGCCGTTCGGTGCGCCGGCGCCAGAGGTGTTTGCCTCCAGCCCCAGTCATTACCGGATGCGGGCCGAGTTTCGCGTCTGGCACCAGGGGGATGATCTCTTCTATATCATGTTCGACCAAGAGTCCCATGAGCGCATTCGGGTCGACAGTTACCCCATGGGCAGCGCCCTGATCAACACCCTGATGCCGGCCCTTATCGAGCTGCTCAAGCCCAACACCCTGCTGCGCAAGAAGTTGTTCCAGGTGGAGTTTCTGACCAGCCAGAGCGGCGAGGCGGTAGTGAGTTTGCTTTATCACAAACCACTGACCGATGAATGGGAAGTGGAAGCCAGCCAGCTAAAAGACAAACTCCAGCAGTATGGCCGGGTTGACCTCATTGGCCGCGCCAAGAAGCAAAAGAAGGTGTTGGACCGCGACTTTGTAGTGGAGAACCTCGCCGTTAAAGGCCGCAGCTGGACCTTTCAGCAGGTGGAGAACAGCTTCACCCAGCCCAACGCCGGCATTAACGAGAAGATGCTGACCTGGGCCCTGGACTGCACCGCCGGCATTGGCGGCGATCTTTTAGAGCTTTACTGCGGCAACGGCAACTTCACCCTGCCGCTGGCCAGCCAGTTCGATAAAGTGCTGGCCACCGAGATCGCTACCAGTTCGGTGGCATCGGCTCAGTACAACATGCGCGCCAACGGCGTGGATAACGTCACCGTCGCCCGCCTGGCCGCCGAGGAATTTACCGAGGCCATGGAAGGTAAGCGCGAGTTCCGCCGCCTAAAAGGGGTCGACCTCAAGGCCTTTAATTGCCGCACCATAGTCGTGGACCCGCCCCGGGCCGGCCTAGACCCTGCCACCGAGCAGCTGGTGGCAGGCTATGAGCACATCCTTTATATCTCCTGTAACCCAGAGACTCTGGCCAAGAACCTCGAAACCCTGACCCAAACCCACAGGGTGGAGAAGCTAGCGCTCTTTGACCAGTTCCCCTACAGCCACCATATGGAATCTGGCGTCTGGCTGGTAAAGCGTTGATAAAAAGGCCGGTTTAACCGGCCTTTTTCATGGATGCTTACATCTGAAGGTTTGACTGAATAAAAGTTAAATAATAGCGTGGGAGCATTGTCACCAAAGGGATATGGGCCATGTGGGATTTTATTTTGGCCAGCGGTAACCTGCCTTTTTCTCTCGCCTTTGTACTGGTCTGCGCCATCGGCCTGTTGCAGCTGCTCAGCCTGCTGCTGGGTCTGGGCCTGAGTGAACTCATCGACACCGCCCTGCCGGATCTCGACATCGACAACCCCGGTTTTTTTGCCAACGGTTTTAACTGGTTGTGCCTGGGGCGCCTGCCTTTTCTGATTTGGCTGCTGCTGTGGCTACTGCTGTTTGCGATTATCGGCTGGACCTTGCAGTGGCTGCTAATGAACCTGCTGGGCGGCCTGCTGCCACCTTTGCCTGTGGCCATTGCCGCCCTGGCGGTATCCTTGCCGCTCCAGCGGCGTCTGAGCCTGCTGCTGGTCAAGCTGTTACCCACTACCGAGACCAATGCCGTATTCCAGCGCGAACTTATCGGCCTGGTAGGCGAAGTGGTGATAGGGGAAGCCAGCCGCGAACGCGCCGCCGAGGTGTCGGTGACCGACAAACAAGGACACAAGCATTACGTCATGGCCAAGCCCTATGACGATCTGGTGCTGAGCCAGGGGCAGCTGGTACTGCTGTTTGACCTGGAAGACGGCATCTATTTAGTAAGCCCCTACCCGGGCTGAGTACAAGGAAGACCCATGGAAAATCTCGACTTCATACTGATGGTTGCCGGCGCCGTTGTAGCCGGTTTGCTGTTCATCGGCCTTATTTTCACCAAGCTCTACCACCGGGCATCCAAGGAAGTGGCCTTTGTGCGCACCGGCATGGGCGGCGAGAAGGTCGTCAAAGACGGCGGCACCCTGGTGCTGCCGGTGCTGCAGGAAGTGATCAACGTCAACATGAACACCCTGCGCCTGGAAGTGCGCCGGGCCAACGAAGCAGCCCTTATTACCCGCGACCGGATGCGGGTAGACGTTACCGCCGAGTTTTACGTGCGAGTGGCCCCAACAGTGGAAGCCATCAGCGTGGCGGCCCAAACCCTCGGTAACCGAACCCTCGAAGTAGACGCCCTTAAATCCCTGATTGAAGGTAAGTTTGTTGACGTGCTGCGGGCCGTAGCCGCTGAAATGGCTATGGAGGAGCTCCATGAAAAACGCTCCGACTTCGTGCAGCGGGTACAGAACAACGTGCGGGTGGACCTAGAGAAGAACGGCCTGGAGCTGGAGTCGGTGTCCCTGACCGGCCTTGACCAGACCGACCCCAAATTCTTCCGGGTCGATAACGCCTTTGACGCCGAGGGTCTGACCCAGCTCACCAAAATCACCGAGTCGCGCCGCAAGCAGCGCAACGACATCGAGCGCGAGACCGAAGTGCAAATCCAGGAGCGTAACCTCGAGACCGAGCAGCGCTCCCTGGCCATCAAGCGGGAGAGCGAGTACGCCCGCCTGCAGCAAGAAAAAGAAGTGGAGCTGCGCCGCGCTGCGCAAACTACCGATATTGCCAAAGAAAGGGCCGACAAAAACCGCGAAGCGGAGCTGGTGACCATCGAAGCTGACCGGGCCATCGAGGAAGCACGCATCGCCAAGGAGCGGGAAGTAGAAGCCCGCGAAATTGATAAGCGCCGCCAGTTGGAAGAAGCGGAGATCGTCCGTAAGCGCACCCTGGAACTGGCCGAGCAGGAAAAGGCCATTGCCCTTGCCCGCAAGTCAGAAGAAGAATCCGCCGCCCGGGCCAAAGCCTCCGAGGCCGAAGCGCTGTCGGTGGCGGCGCAGGAGAATGTGCGTACCGTCCAGGAAACCGCCGTTGCCGAGCGTGACAAGCAAATCGAGATCATCGAGGCCAGCAAAGCGGCCGAAATGGATGCGGTGAAGATCCGCGTCGCCGCCGAGACCGAAAAAGCCGCCGCCGAAGACCGCGCCGAGGCCCTCTTGACCGAAGCCAAGGCCAACGCCGAGAAAGCGGAGATTGAGGCCCAGGCAGAGGCTGCTGCCGAGAAAACCCGCGCCGACGCCAAAGCCAAGAGTTACGAGGTGGAAGCGGCCGGCCAACGCGCCCTGCACGAAGCCAGCAACGTGCTCTCCCCCGAGCAGGTGGAAATGCAGCTCAAACTGGCGCTGTACAAGTACCTGCCCGACATTATCCGCGAGTCGGTGAAACCGCTGGAGAACATCGACGGCATCAAGATCGTGCAGATGGACGGCTTCGCCGGCCAGGCCAGCGGCCATGGCGACGACAAACGGGAAGGGGGTTCAGGCAACCTGGCCGATTCGGTTACCGAGGCGGCGCTGCGTTATCGCACCCAGGCACCCTTGGTGGACGCCCTGCTCGGCGAGATTGGCCTTAAAGACGGCATCACCAAGCTCGATAAACTCAACTCCTAAATCCAAAAGCGGCCCAAGGGCCGCTTTTTACTTCTTGGCCTTAAGAACGGCCGCTCCTCTTGCCACCATTCTTAGCTGCATCATCACTTTTTCCGCCAGCCCCTGGCGGGCACTTTTGGATAGATCCAGCGCTTCGGCCCCGGCCGAGAACACCAGGATCACCATGGCGTCGGCCTGTACCCGGGCTTCGTCTTCGGCAAAACCCAGTTCCTTTTGCAGGTAATCCCCAAGCTCGGCAATAAAGTGCTGGATCTCGCGGCTGACCGCCGCCCGGAACGCCGCCGAGGTGCCGGAGCGCTCCCGCAGCAGCAGCCGGAACACGTTGCCGTTGTCGTTGATGAACTCCATGAAGGTTTCCACCGAGGTGCGGATCACCGAACCACCGCTGGTGTCGGCAATACGGGCGCGGGCCTGACGCATCAGCTGGCGTAAGGTCAGACCGGCTTCGTCCACCAGGGTCAGCCCCAGTTCGTCCATATCTTTGAAATGGCGATAAAAGGAGGTGGGGGCTATACCGGCTTCCCGGGTGACTTCCCGCAGCGAGAGGTTGGAAAAACTGGTCTCGGCACTGAGCTGGTTCAAGGCGGCATCGATAATGGTGCGGCGAGTCTTGAATTTTTGTTGTGCGCGGGGGCCCATGAATAGCTCCAGAAAACAAAGAGGCCTAGTTTAGCGCCATTTTTCAGCGAGATCCCAAAGCCAATGGCCAGCCAAAGCTTAACCCTGATCAAGATTCCGCTTAAATCGCATTGACAGTAAAGGCCTCGCCCCCTAGATTGGCGAACAGTTGTAAGCCGAAATCAGGATATCCGATGGAAAAGCCCCGTATCATTTGGGCCAACGTCATCTTCTTCGTTGTCTCTACCCTTTTGGCATTGGTTGCCGTACCGCTGTGGGGAGTTTTCCACGGGTTCAGCGCCGGGCAATGGATAGCCTTCGCGGTTCTGTTCTGTTTTTGCAACCTGTCCATTACTGCCGGCTACCACCGGCTTTGGTCCCACAAGACCTACCAGGCTCACCCGGCGCTGCGCTGGCTGTTTGCCCTGGGCGGTGCCTTGGCCATCGAAAACTCGGTGGTGCACTGGGCCTCTGACCACCGCATTCATCACCGCCACGTGGATAATGACGAGGTAGACCCCTACTCTGCCGGCCGCGGCTTCTGGTATTCCCACATGGGCTGGATGATGCGCGAGTATCAGGCCGAGCGTTACAACGACTATGCCAACGTCCGCGATCTCTTCAAAGATCCGGTGGTGGATTTTCAGCATCGCCACTACATGAAGCTGGTCTGGGGCCTGAACCTGGGCCTGACCATTGCCCTGGGGCTGATGATGGGTGACGTGATTGGTACCGTGCTGCTGGCCGGTTTCCTGCGCATCTTCGTGACCCACCACACCACCTTTTTTATCAACTCCCTGGCGCATATCTGGGGCCGCAACAGCTTCAGCAACAAGCATTCGGCCAAGGACAACGGCTTGCTGGCGCTGCTGACCTTTGGCGAGGGTTACCACAACTTCCACCACACCTTCGAGAACGACTATCGCAACGGCATTCGCTGGTTCGACTACGACCCCACCAAGTGGCTTATCAAAGCTGCCAGCAAGCTGGGGCTGGCCCAGGGCCTTCGCAAGACCCCGGACGAGCTCATTGTCAAGGCGCGCCTGACCCGCCAGCTCGAAGAAGCCAAAGAACAGGCCCAAGCCCAGGGTTTGTGTTTTGCCGAGCTGCATCGCCACTACGACGAAACCCTGGCTACCGCCCAGCACTACTTCCAGTTGCGTAAACGCTGGCTGCAAATGAAAAAGGCCAAGCTCAAACGTTCGGTAGAAGCCCTGGAGCTTCGCAAGCAAATCGAGGAGATGGGCGAGAAGCTTCGCCACCTGCAACTGCACTGGCAGCAGCTTCGCACCCAGATAGCTTGATAAACTTGATAAAAAGGCGCCCCAAGGCGCCTTTTTTAATGGCCCTTGGCCACCCGCAAACTGTTGGCCACCAGCAAGGCCGCCAGCACTATGGTGCCCCACAGCGCCCACTGGGGCGCCAGCGGCAGGGCCACCGCCGTGATGCCGATAAGCGAGGCGCCCGCCATCTGCAGGCACAGTACCAAGGCGGCTGCTACGCCGGCTTCATCCCCAAAAGGCGCCAGCGCCATACTGGTGGCCGGCCCCAGGCTACAGGCAAAGCCAGAACAGGCGAGCGTCACCGGCAACATGTACCCCCAGGCGGGGGCTGCCTCACCCAAGGTCGTGGCGGCCAACGCCAGCACCGCCGCCAGCAGCCAGGCCAGGGCAAAGCCCAGGCAGGCCCGGCGGCCAAAGCGGCGGATAACCCAGTTGGCCAGCAGGCTCGCCGTCAATATCCACAGGGCATTGGCCCCAAACACCAGGGAAAAGCCCAGCGGGCTCAGCCCGGCTTGGTTCATCAGCACCGTCGGCGCCAAAGAGACGTAGGTAAGCACCATGCCCATGCCGGTGGCATTAACCAGGGCAAAAGCCAGAAACGGCCCCTGGCGCAACATGGCCAGGTAACGGCCAAAGGGGATGCCCCTTTTGACCTGGGTGCCGGCCGGCAGGGTTTCGGGCAAAAAACGCCACACCACCAGCAGCAGGGCTAAGGCATAGAGGGCCAAAAACCAAAAAGGTGCCTGCCAGCCAAAACGCTCGGCCAAAAGCCCGCCCAAAAGCGGCGCCAGCGCCGGCACAATGTTCAACGCCCCGTTGAGAAAGGAATAGGCCTGGGCACTTTGCTGGCCGTCCATCCGGTCTCGCACCGCCGAGAAGGCCACCACCGAAGTGGCACAAACAGCGCTGCCTTGGATAAGCCGTGACAGCACAAAGAGCCAGCCGCTGGTGCTCAGCACCGCCAGCAAGGCGCCGGCAAGGTAAATCACGATACCGGCCATGGCCACCGGCCGGCGGCCGAAGCGGTCGGCCAGGGGGCCCGCTACCAGTTGCCCAAGGCCCATCATCAGCAGGAACAGGCTGATGGTGCTTTGCACCAGTGCTTGGGAGCTACCCAGGCTATCGGCAATGGCCGGAATGGCCGGCAGATAAATATCGATACCCAGCGGACTGAACAACACCAGACACAGCAGCAACCACTTGAACCACACCATGCACGCCTCCTGAAAATCGGCGCCACTGTACTGGCCAATAAACATGAACACCAATGATATGATTTCAGGTAAAGCATTCCTGTGAGGCATAACCATGGATCTCAGCCGCCTGGCCAAAACCGACCTCAACCTGCTGGTGAGCCTCAATGCCCTGCTGGACCACTGCTCGGTGTCTCAGGCCGCCGCCAGCTTGCATTTGACCCAGTCGGCCATGTCTAAAACCCTGACCCGGCTGCGCGCCCTGTTCGACGACCCGCTGCTGGTGCGGCGCGGCCAGGGCATGAAGGCAAGCCCCAGGGCCGAAGCCCTGCATCGCCAATTGCAGTTATTGCTACCTCAGCTCGACCAGCTGCTGCAGCCACCAGCCTTTGACCCGGCCAGCAGCGACCGCACCTTTCGCTTAAACGTGATAGACGGCGCCTACACTCTGTTTTTGCCCCAGTGGCTACCGGCCCTTCGCGCCCAGGCGCCGAGCATTCGCTTAGAATGCTTCCCGGCCCAGGACCTAGGCCTTGAGGGCCTTACCAGCGGCCAGCAGGAACTGGCCATCACCGCCCAGGACGAGCCCATAGCGCCGCTGCCCGAAGGCTTTCGCAGCCACACCCTGATGACAGACCACTACCTGTGCGTGGCGAGCGCCAACAACCCCCGGCTCCACCAACCCTGGGACTTGGAGACGTTTTTGGGCTGGCCCCAAGTGCATATCCATTGCCAATGGGACGGCGACTGGCTGCTGGATGCAGAGCTTGCCCGCCTGGGCCACCGCCGCCAGCTGATGATGCAGGTATCGAGCCTGCAGGCGGCGCTGCAAACCGTGCTGTGGTCCGACATGCTCACCATCCTGCCGGCCGCCTACGCCGCCAAGGTGGCGGAGCGCTACCCCATCGCCCTTCGCGCGTTGCCGCTGGCCCTGCCCATCGACCTGCCGCCACTGCAACAGCGGCTTATCTGGCATGAGCGCAGTGATAACGATCCAGGCCTGAAATGGCTGATCGAATTTTTCGCGAAGGCTGTGCAACAATAAGCCAGCACAATCAGGAGGTAGCAGTGGCTCAATACCAGTACGACACCCTTATCATCGGCACAGGCCCGGGCGGTGAAGGGGCCGCCATGCAACTGGCCAAGCACGGCCAGAAAGTGGCGGTTATCGAGCGCCATGTCGAGGTAGGGGGCGGCTGCACCCATTGGGGCACCATTCCCTCCAAGGCGCTGCGCCACTCGGTATCGCGTCTGGTGGAGTACAACCAGAGCCCGCTGTTTGCCGACGTGCAACCGGCCCATCGGCTGACCTTCAAGCACATCCTTGGCCACACCTCTTCGGTGATAGGTAAGCAGGTAAAACTGCGCGGCGGCTTTTACAACCGCAACGACGTGGAAGTCATTAAAGGCGAGGCCCGTTTTACCGACGAGCACACCCTGGCCATTCGCCAGAGCGACGGTTCCGAGGAGTTCATCTCTGCCGCCAATATCGTTATCGCCACCGGTTCACGCCCTTACCGGCCCCGCGATATCGATTTCAACCACCCGCGCATCTACGACTCCGACACCATCCTTAGCCTCAAGCACGAGCCGCGTTCGGTGATCATTTACGGCGCCGGGGTCATCGGCAGCGAATACGCCTCCATCTTCCGCGGCCTGTCGGTGAAGGTAGATCTCATCAACACCCGTGACCGGCTGCTCTCCTTCCTGGATGCCGAGATCTCAGACGCCCTGTCTTACCACCTGCGAAGCTCCGGCACCGTTATTCGCCATAACGAGGAATACGAGCGGGTGGAAGGCACCGACGACGGCGTAGTGATGCACTTTAAATCCGGCAAACGCCTCAAGGCCGACTGCCTGCTGTTTGCCAATGGCCGTACCGGCAATACCGACCGCCTGAATCTCGAGGCCGTAGGGCTCAAGGCCAACGGCCGCGGCCAGTTGGATGTCAACGAGCGCTACCAGACCAAGGTTCCCCACATCATCGCCGTGGGTGATGTCATCGGTTACCCGTCGCTGGCTTCGGCCGCCTATGACCAGGGCCGGCTGGCCGCCACCGGCATTTTGGAGGCAGACCAGGATCTGGGTAACCTCATCCCCGATATCCCCACCGGCATCTACACCATTCCCGAAATCAGCTCGGTAGGCAAAACCGAGGAAGAACTCACCGCCGCCAAGGTGCCTTACGAAGTGGGCCGCGCCCAGTTCCAGCACTTGGCCCGGGCGCAAATCGCTGGCTCGCCGGTGGGGTGTTTGAAGATCCTTTTTCACCGGGAAACCAAGGCTATCCTTGGCATTCACTGCTTTGGGGAGCGGGCCTCGGAGATCATCCACATCGGCCAGGCCATCATGGAGCAAAAGGGCGAAGGCAACTGCATCGAGTACTTTGTCAATACCACCTTCAACTACCCCACCATGGCCGAGGCCTACCGGGTAGCGGCTCTGAACGGCTTGAACCGTTTGTTCTAGCGGCGCCACGGGCGAGGGCTCAGCCAGGCTTAACCCCTCGCCTTTTACCGCCGAAAAGCGAGATTGGCGCGCCGCAATCCAGTAATCTAGCGCCCTATAATCATCAACCGGGTTGGCAGCCCTGCGGCTTGCTGCCAACCCCAACGCCCCTTTTGAGAGAAACAATGGAACGTTTTATTGAGTCTTTGATGTATTCCTCCCGCTGGCTGCTGGCGCCCATTTACCTAGGGCTGAGCCTGACCCTGGTGGCGCTTTTGATAAAGTTCGTGCAGGAAATCATCCACATTGCCCCCACCATCTTCGAGATGACCGACACCAACCTCATTCTGGCGGTGCTTACCCTGATTGACGTGGCGCTGGTGGGCGGGCTTATCGTGATGGTGATGCTGTCAGGCTACGAGAACTTCGTTTCTCGCCTCGATCTCGACGAAAGCAATGAGAAGCTGGGCTGGCTGGGCAAAATGGACTCCGGCAGCCTCAAGACCAAGGTGTCGGCCTCTATCGTGGCCATCTCCGCCATTCACCTTTTAAAGGTGTTTATGAACGCCAAGGACATCCCCGACAACAAGCTGATGTGGTACTGCCTTATCCACCTCACCTTTGTGGTGTCGGCCTTCGGCATGGGCTATCTCGACAAGATGTCCGGTAAGAAATCCAGCCAGTAGGCCAGGGCCTGCTCGCAAAAAAGGCGCCTTGGGCGCCTTTTTGTTTATCACTATTCACTTAAGAATAGATATTCACTTTTAATAGATAACAATTTAAATAATAAAAAGCGAGGGCAATTTTTTATTTTTTGACCGTCAATACATTATTACAAATGTATCTAACCTGTAGGTGTATTTTTATGCACTATGCGAATAGCTGTAATCAAGGAGTTTCAGATGTATCGCTATTCGCTGCTTACCCTGGCCCTGGCCAGCTCTCTCACTTTCCCCGTTTTTGCCGACGCTGACAACGACCAAACCGAGAAAATCGAAGTGGTCGGCTCTCGCCTGGCCCTGCGTACCGCCACCGACAGTGCCTCGCCGGTGGACATCATTACCGGCCAGGATCTGGCGGCCACCGGCATGACCGAGACCGCCAAGGCCCTGCAATTTCTGGCCCCCAGTTTTAACTTCCCGCAGTCTTCCGTGACCGACGGCTCCGACGCCGTGCGCCCAGCCAACCTGCGCGGCATGAGCCCCGACCATACCCTGGTGCTGGTCAATGGCAAGCGCCGCCATGGCTCGGCGCTGGTGCACCTTAACGGCACCGCCAGCAAGGGCTCGTCCAACGTCGACCTCAATGCCATTCCCATGACCGCCATCAAGCGCATCGAGATCCTGCGCGACGGCGCCGCTGCCCAGTATGGCTCCGACGCCATTGCCGGGGTCATTAACATCGTGCTCAAAGACAGCGCCGAGGGCGGCAGCCTTGAGGCCAAAGGCGGCCAAACCTATGCCGGTGACGGCCAATCCTGGGCGCTGGGCTGGAACCAGGGTTTGACGCTGCTGGGCGACGGTTTCGTCAACCTCTCTTTGCAGGCCGAACATAAAAACCGTACCAACAGGGCCGGCCCTGACAGCCGCCAGCAATACCCGCTTTTAACCGACGGCTCCCCCGACCCACGGGAGCAAACCTTTGACCGCAAGAGCTTTCAAATCGGCCAAGGGGAATATAAGAACGCGGCGCTGTTTGTGAACGCCGCCAAGCCGGTGGGCGACAACGGCAAGCTTTACGCCTTTGGCGGCATCTCGGAGCGCGAGAACATCTCCGGCGCCTTCTACCGCCGCGCCCTCGATAGCCGCAACAACACCAACATCTACCCTGACGGTTTCCTGCCGCAGCTGGCACCGAAGATCCGCGACCAGTCCCTCTACGGCGGCTACAAGTTCACCGTCGCCGATTGGGACATCGACAGCTCTCTTGGCTACGGCAAAAACCGCTTCAAATACTATGTGGATAACAGCCTGAACGTGGACTTGGGTGACGACTCCCAGTCCCACTTCTATGCCGGCGCCCTGTCCACCAGTGAAATCAACGCCAACCTTGATGCCTCCCGGTTTGTATCCTTTTTCAACGGCTCCGATCTGCTGGTGGCGGTGGGCGCCGCCTGGCGTAAAAACCAGTACCAGATTGAGGCAGGCGAGCCCAACTCCTACTACGGCTCGGGCAGCCAGGGCTTTGTGGGGTTCAACCAGGAATCCACCGTCAAGCAGGACCGCCACAACCTGGGTTTTTACCTGGAATTGGAAAACCAGCTGACCGACGCCTTTTACTGGTCCAGCGCGGTGCGCCGTGAGGATTATTCCGACTTTGGCTCCAACACCAGCTGGAAGCTGGCCGGCCGCTACCAGCTTAGCGACCACTGGGCGGTGCGCGGAGCCACCAACACCGGTTTTCGGGCACCAAGCGTGCAGCAGCTGTACTTTACCAACGTCTCGACCCTGTTCGTGACCAACCCCGACACCGGCCAGCTCGAGCCGCAAGAATCCGGCACCTTCAACAGCCAGTCCCAGGTGGCCAGCGCCCTTGGCATCAGTGAGCTCAAACCGGAAAAATCCAAGTCTTACAGCCTGGGCCTGGTTTATACCGGCGACAGCGGCCTGTCGGTGACCCTGGACGCCTACCAAATCAAGGTGGATAACCGCATCGTGCTGTCTTCGTCTTTGGAGAGCGACGACGCCGCCCTGCCCGACTCGGTGCGCAGCCTTATCAGCAGCGCCGGTGCCGACTCGGCCCGCTTCTTTATCAACGCCGTAGACACCACCACCAAAGGGGTCGATCTGGTGGCGTCCCAGAACTGGGATCTGGGCAGTTACGGCAGCCTGAAAGGCAGCGCGTCCTTCGGTTACAACAAAACCGACATCGACAGCGTGCACCTGCCTAGCATCCTTGGCGGCCTGGAAGACGAGCTGTTCAACAATGTCGAGCAGGTACGGATGACCAAATCCAACCCGCGCAGCAAAGGCAGCCTCAACCTCACCCACTCCCTGGGCGATTTTGATACCACCTTGCGGCTTAGCTACTTCGGCACCTACTCGGTGGGCTACACCAACGAAACGGTAAAATACGACGCCAAGTGGGTGACCGATCTGGCAGTGAAGTATCACTACAGCAGCCAACTGGCCTTCACCCTGGGAGCCCAGAACCTGTTTGATACCTACCCGGAGCGCACCGTGGCCGACCAAACCTACAACGGGGTATTCAAATACCCGGTGGGCAACACGCCCTTTGGCATGAACGGCGGTTATTACTACCTGCAGGCCGATTATAAGTACTGAGAAAAAGGCGCCTTACGGCGCCTTTTTTAATGGCTGTGGCCGGTGGCCAGGGGCTGGCCCTGGTCGTTATACACGGCGTGTTCGCGGTGTTCGATAAAGCCCTGATTGATCATCTTGGCCAGGAAGGGGTCGTTTTCCATGTCGCCGATGTCGGCAAAGTCGGTCTCGCGATAACGCTGCCAGGTGGCAAAGCGGGCGTTGACCGCGTCCTTGCCCAGCAGTTTGTCAGCCTGCCAGCGCCGCTCCACCTCACCCTTACGGGTAACGATGGCCAAGGGCGCAGCCAATACCGGGCTCCACAGCAGATCGTAACTAACGCCGTTTATCTCACCCTGGTAGCGCTCGGCATGCTCGCAAGGGCTGCTGCCTTGCTTGGTGAGCTGGCCAAGCAGGTGGCGGGCAGCAAAGCTTTCTACCTCTTCTTGCTGGGCCTGTACGCCAAGGGCGCGCAGATCGCCCATGTAGTAGTCGATGCGGCGCTGCTGCTGGTCAAACACCCGGCTGAAGCCGGGGCGCTTTGGGTCTTCAAAGTGCCACCATTCGGCCATCTGGTGCTCAGGGCTGTAAAGGGCGGTCTGGGCGCCACGGCGCAATAGCTGCACCTGGCGAGGCTCGGCGCCGCTCTGGCTGGCGCTGACCTGGTACTCAAGGCCCCAGGCACCCGCTGGCGCGGTGGCCGGGCACACACTGGCGCCATGGGCGCTGAGGCTCCCCAGCGCCAATAACATCAAGGCTTTATAAAACATCGGGTTACTCCTTTTCGCCAAAGAAGGCCGGGCAGTGCCCGGCCCTTCACAGGCCCGGCTTAGGGCTGGTTGGCTTCGGCGCGCGCTTCCAGGTCGGCGGCGTAGTTCATCACGTGGAACAGCATGTTCTGCTCGACCGAGCCGGTTACCAACTGGGCACCGGGGCCCATGGCGTATACCGCAACGTCTTCACCGGCATGGGTTTCGCTGCCCAGGGGCACGGTGGCCTCTTGGCGGTAGTCCACATCGGTGACGTCGTAGAGGTTCAGATCCGGGCGGGCGCTGGCCATGTTCACCGGGCTGCTGCCAAAGCCAAAACCGGGGCCATTGGCATAACCCAAGGTGGTGTAAGGCATGCCGTTGGCATCCACGCTCAGGGTTTTGGCCGCTTCGCCGTTTTCATCAACGCTGCGTACCAGGCCGAGGATGGGGTTACCCCGCACCGGGTAACCGGCGATTGTGAACACGTGGCTGTGGTCGGCTGTCACCAGAATAAGGGTGTCGGGGCCGGCCTTTTCCATGGCAACCCGCACCGCCTCGGACAAGGCAACGGTGTCTTCCAGAGCGCGGGCGGCATTACCGGCGTGGTGGGCGTGGTCGATACGGCCCCCTTCCACCATCAGGAAGTAGCCTTTGTCGTTCTGCTTGAGCATGTCCAGGGCGCGGCTGGTCATCTGCGCCAGGGACGGCTCGCCAGCGCTGTCGTCGCTGCGGTCCGCTTCGTACTGCATGTGGGAGTTTTCAAACAGGCCCAGCAGGTGCTTGGTGGTGGCCAAGTCCACGCTCATGAACTGGTCGAGGTTCCACACATAGCTGCTGCCAGCGTGTTTGCTGGTCCACTCGCTGGTGAGATCGCGGCCATCGTTGCGGCGGCCAGCGCTGCCGTATTCCGGGTCGTTCTCGGTGTTGGGCATGAAGTAGGTACGGCCGCCGCCCAGGGCGACTTCGATACCGTCGCCGTAGGGGAAGTCGATAAGCTGGGAGGCGATGTCGGTGCAGCCGGCGGTGATGGCGGCGGCTGGCATGTTGCTGTCGGCTTCCCAGTTACGCTCCACGCTATGGGCGTAGGTGGCGGCCGGGGTGGCGTGGGTGAGGCGGGCGGTGGACACCACGCCGGTGCTCATGCCGGCCATTTCCGCCAGCGCCAGGGCGCTGACCATTTCATGGCCCTGGCCGGAGGCGCAGTCGCCACGTACCGCATCGTCGGTGATGGACAACATGCCGTCCTTGGTTTTGGCACCGGTGACGATGGCGCTCATGGTGGGCGCGGAGTCCGGGGTCTGCTGGTTGGAAGAGTAGGTTTTCACCAGGCCCGAGTAGGGGAAGGTCTCGAAGCTCAGGCGGTTTTCTTCGCCGCTTTTACCCTGCTGCTGGCCTTCGAAGATACGGGCGGCGGTGAGGGTGGAAACCCCCATGCCGTCACCGACAAACAAAATCACGTTCTTGGCTTTGCCGGCCGGGTCGCTGATGGTGGACTCAGCGGCCTTGGCCACGGTGGACTGGCCAGCCAGGTACCACTGGTTGACGGCGGTAAAGTCGCGGCCGTCGGTACCGTTGTTGCCATTGGCGCCGTCGGCGCCGGGGGTACCGGCAACGCCGTCGTCACCGTCATTGCAGCCGGCTAGGCCCAGGGCGGCGATGGTGGCCATCACCAGAGCGAGTTTTTTCATTTCCATGGTAATCATCCCTTTATCAGTACTTGCTGCCGCCCAGGGCGCCGGCCTGGTTCATGACGTGGAAAATAACGTTCTGCTCCACATTGCCCTGGAACAGGTAGGCGCCGGGGCCGGTGGCGTAGATGGCCACGTCTTCGGCGGCGTGGGTCTCGCTGCCCATGGGCACCTGGGCCTGTTGCAGGAAGTCCACGTCGGTGGTGTCGATACCGGACAAGTCGCTACGGGCGCCTTGCTTGGCGCCGGGGCCGTTGGCATAGCCCAGGGTGGTGTATGGCAGGCCGTCGTCGGCGGTGGCGGCGTTAACGGCGATGGCTTCGTCGTTGGGCTCGTGCACTAGGCCAAGGATGGGGTTACCACGGGCCGGGTAACCGGCGATGGTGAAGGTATGGCTGTGGTCGGCAGAAACGATGATCAGGGTGTCTTCGAGGTCCACCTTACCCAGGGCCGCTTTTACTGCGTCAGACAGCGCCACGGTGTCGGCCAGGGCGCGGGCGGCGTTACCGGCGTGGTGGGCGTGGTCGATACGGCCCCCTTCCACCATCAGGAAGTAGCCTTTGTCGTTCTTGGCCAGCATGTCGATGGCCTTGCTGGTCATCTCGGCCAGAGACGGCTCGCCGGCGGTATCGTCGGCTCGGTCTGCCTCGTACTGCATGTGGGAGGCTTCAAAGAGGCCCAGCAGGTGGTCGGTTTTGGTCACATCGATGGCGTCGAACTGTGCTTGGTTCCACACGTAAGCCGCGTTGGTGAACTGCTCACTCCATTTGGCGGTCAGGTCGTTACCGTCCTTGCGGCGGCCCTTGGCGCCTTCGCCGTCGGTCACGGTATTGGGCAGGAAGTAGCTGCGCCCGCCACCCAGTGCCACTTCCAGGCCGTCGCCCGGTGCATCCATCACCAGTTGGTAGGCGATGTCGTGGCAGCCATTGGCGACCGCTTCGGCGGTCAGGTTGCTGTCGGCTTCCCAGTCACGCTCGGGGGTGTGAGCGTAAGTGGCGGCCGGGGTGGCGTGGGTGATGCGGGCGGTGCTGACAATCCCGGTGGATTTACCCCGATCTTCGGCCAGCTCCAGGGCGGTTTTCAGCTCGTTACCCTGGCTGGACAAGCAGTTGCCACGGATGGAGTCGGCCGATACCGACAGCATGCCGTCTTCGGTTTTGACGCCGGTTATCATGGCGGTCATGGTCGGGGCGGAGTCCGGGGTCTGCTGGTTTACCGAATAGGTTTTGGACAGGGCGCTGTAAGGGAAGGTCTCAAAGCTCAGGCGGTTTTCTTCGCCGCTGTTGCCTGCCTGCTGGCCCTGGTAGATGCGGGCGGCGGTCAGGGTTGAAACCCCCATGCCATCGCCAACAAAGAAAATGATGTTCTTGGCCGTGCCGGTGTTGCGGGCCTGGGCCACTTTGGCAGCCACGGCAGCGGCGCCGTCCTGGTACCAGCTGCTGTCGGTTTGGGTGGTGGGCAGCACCGCCGCATCGGCAGCCATGGCCACCAGGGCGGTGGCGACGGCAGCGCCCAGCGCGGACATCACTTGTGGAATCTTTTTCATGCCAATCCTCGCGTTTAGCTTTCCTGGTTGGGTCATCGGCGTGAAGGGGCCGATGTGCGGCGGATTGTGCGCGAGCAACGTGACGAAAACGTTTCCGTATCGTTAAATGATTTATCAGAGTTTAAACATGTAAGAACACAAAGCCCGGCCGCCGTGGCGCGCCGGGCTTTTTGACAATACGGTGACAGCTTAAGGTAGGGTCTTGATGTTGTAAGTGGCGTCCAGGTAGCTGGTGTTGGGGCCAAGCAGCAGCGGCTCAAGGGGCGTAACCGACACGCCATTAAGGGTGCCCCGGTAGAACTGGCCACCCTTAAGGTAGGCAAGGCCCGCCACGTCGTGAATAACCCAGGGCTTGCCGTCCACCTTACCCAGCAGCATGGCCACATGGCCGGGCAGGTAAATCAGGCTGCCCACCGGCGCCGTTGCCAGCACCTTGAGCTTGGCCGCTACCTGGCCCTTGCCGAAGGGGTGGTCGTGGCCATAGCGGCCATGGCCCTGCTCGCCGGAGTTGCGCGGCATCACCAGCCCGAAGCTGCGATACACCTCCCCCACAAAACCGGTGCAGTCGCGGCCCTGGTAGTCGTGGCCCCAGCCGTAGCGCTCACCGAGGAACTTAAAGCTCTGGCGCACCAGATTGGCCTGGGTCAGAGGCAGGTAGCCCTGGTGTACATCCTGGCTGCGGGGAATAAGGGCCGCCTTGAAATCCAGGCTGCCGTCGCCGTTTCTGACCGGCAGCCGCACCACAAAACCAGCATAGGGGTTTTGGCCATAGAGGTTGTGGGTGCTCGGCACCAGCGGCAGCCTGAGGCCCATGTCGAGGCGCAGCTTCGACACCCTCGGCTCCTCTGGGTTAAAAACGGTCTCCACCTGGCTGCCGGTGGTTACCAGAAAAGGCGTCGCCTTGCCATAACCCAGCACCGCCTGGCGCGAGCCAATGGCCAGATCGGCGGCTGGCACCCAGGCCCGGTAATTTTGAGACTGGGCAAAGTACCAGTGGCCGTCGCGGCTTTTGGCCAGCAGTGCCAGGGCGTCACCGGGGAACAGCCCGCTTTCTTGAAAGCGGTCAAGGTCGAGGTTGAGCCCCTTGTTAAAGACCCGCTCGAAGGTGGGATAGGTGCGCAGTACGGTGCGCCGCACCACCAGGGCAAAGGCCACCTTCTGCGGCCCCTTGATGGCGCCAAGATTGAGGTTGGCGCGATAGCGAGCCCAGTCGGCCGGGCCAAGGGCGCGGCCGTTGGCGTAAAAACGGGGCGGCTCCTTGGCAAGCGCGGTGATTTGGCCTTTCACCTCATCCGCCGCCATCAAAGCCGGCACGGTCTCCAGCTCCACCATCTCGGGCAGGGTTTTAAATTGCCGGGCGTTAAAGGCGGTTATCTCTTTGGGGGTCATTAGCCGTTGGTCGGGGGCCTTGAGGCGATTTACCCAATACCAAGGCGCCAGCTGCGCTTCTTTGACCTCGGGCACATCGCTTTGCCAGGGGGCCGCCAGCAGGCCAAAACTTACCAACCACAACAGTAGCGCCAGTCGCATGGGGAGTCCTTGAAAGCTCTTTGCCTCCATGGTCGCATATCAGCGGCTATTGGGCAGCCCGGCCTTGGCCAGCAGTTGGCTTGGCGGCACCCCGAACTGGCGGTTCAGCGCTCCGGGTGGCGTTCGTGATCCTCGATGATCACCATTTGGCGCCGGTCACGCCAGCGGCGGTATTCGTCAAATTCGTCAAAGGGATAGGCGGCTTCGGCTTGATCGCCAATGCGGCTGACCAGCTCCTGGGTGAACATGGCCTTCTGGCCGATGTGGTCGGCAAGGCCAACTCCGATGTGCTGTAAAAACCCTGACAAACCGCCCTGGCTGCCGGCCAGGTGCAGCGCCTTGAGCGGCCCGATAGAGGCCCAGCGAATGCCGAGGGAGTTAGTAACGATGGCATCGAGGTCGCGCACGCTCACCACCCCGGCGTCCACCAGCCGGATGGCTTCGCTGGCCAGGGCCATTTGCAGACGGTTGGCCACGAAGCCCGGCACTTCCTTGTTGAGCTTCACCGGTACCTTGCCGAGCTTTTTATAAAAGCCCATCACCCGGTCCAGATAGACAGACGGGGTGCGGTCGTCACTGCACACTTCCACCAGTGGCAGGATATGGGGCGGGTTGAAGGGGTGGCCGATGATAAGCCGCTCCGGCGCCTTCATCAGTGCCCCCTGCTCGCTGGCAACGATGCCGGAAGAGGACGACAGCAACAGGGCGTCGATGGGGGCCGCCTCTTCAATCTGCTGCCAAAGGTGCTGCTTGAAACTCGCCTGCTCGGGGCCGGACTCCTGGATAAAGTCGGCATGTTCTACCGCCGCCTTGAGGTCGCCGGTAGCAGTGATGCGGTCCATGATGATGCCCGGATCTTCATGAATACCCGGCACCTGGGGAATAAACACCGGCAGATACCGGGCCATATGGCTGTAGAGATCGGCGCGGGGGTCAAAGAGCCGCACCCTGTGGCCACGCGCGGCAAACAGCGCCGCCCAAGACAAACCAATCACACCGGCGCCAATCACGGCCACCAGACCGTTTTCTTTAAAATCCATCTTGTTGCTCCTGTACCGCTAAAGCTTGAAGCCAGCGTACCAAAACCCGCCCGACAAAGCCCTGCCCTAGCTAGCCGCCGCTACGGCACTGAACGTGAGCAGCCAAAAAAGACCGCCCAGCAGCAGCTGCACCAAGGCGCTGAATACCGGGGCGCTGGCATTGCTGGCAGACAGGCCGTGGTAGGAAGGCACCTTGCCGCTGACATGCACCAACCCAAGCAGCAGCAACACAAGGAGCGCCATCAGCGCCAAAAAGCCAGCCAGATGCAGGCTGGCGGCGGGGCTGAGGCCGCGCATAGCCAAAGCCGCGATGGCCGCGCCGCCGCCAAGGGTCCACAGCACCCGTTTTAGCGAGGAGCGCAGATACCGGCGCCCGGCAAAAAAGCCGGTGCAGGGAATGTTGCGCTTGTCCAATTCTCTCGCCAGGGCCTTGACCTGATTGGGATGGCCAAGGCTTGCCCGCCGCTCCCACTGCACGAAGAGCGCTTGGTCGGATAGGTGCTGATAATCCGGCGCATAAACCTGGGGGTCGACCATGACACGACTTCCTTGTTGGGGTTACACCATCACCAAAGATGCCAGGAAATAGAGCACCAGGCTCACTCCCCCTGCCACCAGGGCGTAGGGCATCTGGGTGCGTACGTGCTCGAGCAGATCGCAGCCCGAGGCGATGGATGACACCGCCGTGGTGTCGGAAATGGGCGAGCAGTGGTCGCCAAAAATGCCGCCACCGAGAATGGCGGCCAGCACCAGTTCGGGGGGCAGCCCCAGGCTTTGTACCAGCGGCATGCCAAGGGGGATGAGGATGGCAAAGGTGCCCCAGCTGGTACCCGTGGTAAAGGACATGGCCGCCCCGGCCAGGAACAACACCGGCGCCACCAGCACCAGCGGCAAAAACTCCCCCACCAGGCCAGCAATATAGACCCCGGTGCCCAGCACCTTGAGACTGGCGCCCAGGGCAATGGAAAGCAGTACGATGCTCACCAGTTGCAACAGCTCGCCCATGCCGGTAAAGCAAAGGTCAATCAAACGCTTGTGGGTAAAGGCCGGGTCGAAAATCAGCAGCAGGTAGGCCACCAGAATGCCGCACAGGGTGGCGTAGAGCATGGACAGCGAGCCGTTGCCTTGGGTGAGATCGCCATGGCCGCTCCAAAGCATAAAGCCGGCCATGCCACCAACCAGGGTGACAAGGGGCAGCGCCATGTAGCGTACCTTGGTGGCCGGCACCGAGCTAAGGCCCGCCATCCCCTGCTCGAGGCGCTTTTCGCTCTCTTTCATGGGGCCAAACACCTTGCCGGTCCAGGCCACGTAAAAGGCGATAACCAAGGTTACCAGGGCGTAGAAGTTAAGAGGCACAGTGCCCCACAGCACCGACACCGCGCCGCCGGGCAAATCGTAATCGGCCAGCAGCCCCAGCACATAGGCGCCCCAGCCGTTCAGCAAAATCAAAATACAGACCGGCGCCGAGGTGGAATCCACCAGGTAGGCCAGTTGGGCCCGGCTCATCTTGAACTTGTCGAAGAGGCCACGGGAGAGGATACCGGCGGTCAGCACGCTGAGGTTGGATTCAACAAACACCGCCACCCCGGCCAGCATGGTAATGAGCCGCGAGCGCCGGGCGGTACTGGCCAGGCCCTTACCCACCAGCCAGGCTACCGTGGCCGCCACCCCGCCGGACTCGCGGATAAGCGCCAGGAAGGCGCCAATCAACACGCTGAACATGATGAGCTGCACGTTACCGGCCGAGCTGAATACCGATACAACTCTGTCGACGCTGTTGACGCCGGTCTGGGCCAGATCCGGGGTGCCCTTGGCCACCAGTTGCAAGGCTTCGGAGCTGACAATGGCCAGCACCAGGGCACCTATCACGTCTTTTTTCCAAAACACGAAGGCGATGGCCACCAGGGGCGGTAACAGGGAATACCAATGCACTATGGGCTCACTTTTGCTTATTTTTGGGATGCCGCTCTTTGATAGCAAAAACCGCTACCAAACTGAAACGCCTTGTTAAAGAATGAGATGCTGACTGGATAAAGAGGCGCCAAAGACCATGTATCGCATCCTGCTGTTACTGCTGCTCCCCCTCAAGGTGATGGCCGCCGATCTGCAGGCGCGGCAGCTGATCGTGGTCACCACCGGCAACTGGCAAGCCACTCAAGGCCAATTGCAAACCCTTGAGCAGCAAGACGGCCACTGGCGCGCCGGCCCTGTGGCCACCCCGGTTAGCCTGGGTAGAAGCGGCCTGGCCTGGGGCCTTGGCATCTACCCCCAACAACCCCTTAACCCGCAAAAGGCCGAAGGCGACGGCAAGACCCCGGCCGGTATTTTCGCCCTGGGCAGTGCCTTTGGCTATGCCCCCACCCTTAAAACAGCCCTGCCCTACCTGGCCACCAGTGCCAGCAGTTATTGCATGGACGTGCCGGCCTCCCCCTATTACAACCAACTGGTAGACAGCAATCAGGTGGGCCAGGCGGCGGTAGCAGGTTCTAGCGAGCCGCTGCGCCTCGACCTCAAAACCCCCGGTGACAAGCGCTATCAAGAGGCGCTAGTGGTGCTGCACAACCCGGCCAACATCAAAAATGCCGGCAGCTGCATCTTCCTTCATGTATGGAAAGGTCCGGGGGAGACCACCGCCGGTTGCACCGCCATGGCCGAGCCCGCTCTGCAGCAACTGCTGGGCTGGCTGGACCCGAAAGCCTCGCCGATGCTGGTGGTGATGCCAAAGCCGGTGTACTGGCGGCTGGCGCCCAAACTGGGGCTGCCGCGCCTGCCCCAATAAAGCCTGTAGTAACAGCCTGTTACCTGGCCGCACTGTTATCGGCTAGGGTAAAGTATGGCTTTGCACCCGCCCAGAAGGACCGCCATTGGACGCCATTACCATCAACAGCCTTTACATCATCGGTGCCGTGCTGGTGGGTGCCAGCGTGCTGGTCAGCTCCTTGTCGTCGCGGCTGGGCATTCCCATTCTGGTGATTTTTCTGGCGGTGGGCATGCTGGCCGGTGAAGACGGCCCCGGCGGCATCCATTTCGACAACTACCCGGTGGCCTATCTGGTCAGCAACCTGGCGCTGGCCATTATCCTGCTGGACGGCGGCCTGCAAACCCGGGCTGCCACCTTCAGGGTGGCGCTGTGGCCGGCGCTGTCCCTGGCCACCATTGGGGTCGCCATCACCACCGCCCTGACCGGGCTGGCGGCCGCTTACCTTTTTGATTTCAACTGGATGGAAGGGCTGCTGGTGGGGGCCATTGTCGGCTCCACCGACGCGGCTGCGGTGTTCTCCCTGCTGGGCGGGCGCAGCCTTAACCAGCGGGTAGGTGCCACCCTGGAGATTGAGTCGGGCTCCAACGACCCCATGGCGGTGTTTCTCACCGTGACCCTCATCGCCATCATCAGCCACAGCACCCAGCCCGGCCCCATGCTGCTTTTGAGCCTGGTGCAGCAGTTCGGCCTGGGGATTGGTCTGGGCCTTGCCGGTGGCTGGGGGCTTTGGCAGCTGGTAAACCGCGCTAACCTCGCCGCCGGGCTCTACCCTATCTTGGTGGTGAGCGGCGGGCTGCTGCTCTTTGCCATCACCAACGCCTTGGGTGGCAGCGGCATTCTGGCCATTTATCTGGCCGGCCTTTTTATGGGTAACAAGCCCCTTCGCAGCAACAGCACCATTCTGAGCGTGTTGGACGCCTTGGCCTGGCTGGCGCAAATCGGCATGTTCCTGGTACTGGGGCTGCTGCTGACCCCCAGCGCGCTACTGCCCATCGCCCTGCCCGGCCTGGCCCTGGCGCTTTGGATGATCCTCTTTGCCCGGCCGGTGGCGGTGTGGGCGAGCCTGGGGTTTTTCAAGAACTTCAAGGCCAGGGAGCGCTGGTTTATCTCCTGGGTGGGGCTGCGGGGGGCGGTGCCCATTATCCTGGCGGTATTCCCGATGATGGCCGGGCTTGAGCACGCGCAAATCTTCTTCAACCTGGCATTCTTCGTGGTGCTGGTATCCTTGCTGCTGCAAGGCAGCACCCTGCCCCTGGCTACCCGCCTGGCCAAGGTGGAAGTACCGGCCAAACCCTCGCCCATCTCCCGCGCCGGTTTGGAAATTTACCCCACCAGCCAGTGGGAACTCTTTGTTTACCGGCTGGGGCCGGAAAAGTGGTTCATCGGTTCCGAGCTTCGCCACCTGCATATGCCAGAGGGCACCCGTATCGCCGCCTTGTTTCGGCAAAAAGAGCTGCTGCACCCCAAGGGTTCTACCTGCATGGAGGCTGGCGACATTCTCTGCGTTATCGGCAAAGAGGGGCATCTTAGCGAGCTGGGCACTTTGTTCAGCGAGCCTCCCAAGCGCGGCCTGGACAACACCTTTTTTGGCGACTTCGTGCTGGACGGCGCGGCGCCGCTGGCCGATATTGCCCCGCTTTACGGCCTGACCCTGGACGACGCCCAGCAGCGGCAAACCCTGGGCGAGTTCATCACCCATGCCCTTGGCGCCAAGGTGGTGGAGGGGGACCAGCTGCATTGGAACAACCTGGTGTGGACAGTGGTGTCGGTGTCTGACAGCGGCATTGCCAAGGTGGGGGTCAAACTCTCTGTGGCAGAAGAAGAAGCCGAATAGGGCCTTAAATCGCAACAAAAAAGGAGGCATCAGCCTCCTTTTTTATTTCCTTCGCACTCAGGCCGTTCGTGGCCGGCGGCGATACCAGGCCAGCGCCAACAGCAGCAGCCAGGGCCAGGCCAGGGCACCGCCGTGGCCTTTAACCCCATAGCGCAATCCCCAGGGCTGGCCCAAGGTGTCGCTGGTGCTGTTGTTGCTAAAGTCTGGGTCGCCGGCGGTGCCGTCCACCCTGGCGCCAAGCTGCGCTTTGGCAAGATTTGCATTGCCTTGCGCCAGCAAGGTCAGCTGCACCTCGGCGCCGCTGGCCAGGGTACCCAGGCTACACTGCCAACCCACCTGGCTTTCTGTGCAGCCCGCCGGCCACTGGGCCACGGTGACACTGGCCGGCACCTGCACTGTCAGCACCGCCTGGTCGACACTGGCCGGGCCGTTGTTTTGCACCCTCAGCTGGTAGCGGGTTTGGTACTGGGTGCTGGTGGCGGTGAGTTCGCTGGTCAGGGCCAAGTCGGCACTGGGGCCCAGCAACAGGCTGGCAAGGCCGTCGTAGATGGTCCAGGAGCCGTCACCGATGTCGGTCAGCAGAATGTCGGCCATGCCGTCACCGTTAAAGTCTCCCACCAAGCCCAGGCTGTCCGGGTGGAACAGGGTCTGGTTGTTGGCGATAAAGCTCGAGGCGGAACCCAGGTTGGTCATCAGTTGCCAACTGCCGTTGTCATGCTGGGCCAGCAGGTCCAGGTCGCCATCGCCATCAAAGTCTGCCACCAACAGATCGTCGACCGCGGCGTCGCCAACATGGGTGAGGGTATCCATGGTGCCGTCGCCGGCGTCACTCAATACCGCCACGCCGCCGCCTTCGCCGTTGGCATCCAGGCCATAGCTGGCCACCGCCTCGGCCTCGCCGTTACCGTCGAGGTCAGCCACCCGCAAGGTACGGATCTGGCCGGTAGCCGGGTCGTCGGCCAGGGCCGCCATCATCGGCGCGCTGGTCACGCTGCCGCCGGTCTGGTCGGCCACGGTGTCCAGGGCCATCAGCGACAGCTCGCTGCCGTCGGTTACCAAGACCCGGCCGTCAGGCCATAGCGCAAACTCCTTGACGATAAAGGGCGTTTTGGCGACTTCAAGGCCAGCTTGGGTACCGCCATCGTTGCCACGGAACAGGTAAAGCCCCTGGCCACCCACCAGCAGATCGGGATAGGTGTCGCCATCCACATCAGACACCTTGACCTTGCGGCCGTAAGGCAGGCTTTGCAGGGCGCTAAAGCGCAAACCTCCTTGGTTAAGGTAAATAGCCGAGGCATCGCCGCTGCTGTTGATGACCACCAGATCCTCAAGGCCGTCCTGGTTCCAATCCAGTACCGCCAAGGCACGGGTATGGCCCAGGTTGTCGAGGCTGGCCTCAGCCACCAACGTCTCGCCACTGAAGCGGTAGAAGGTAACGCCTTCGCCCTCGCTGGTACCGGCCACCAGCAGCATTTGCCCCTGGTCGTGGATAAGCGTCAGTGCGGTGGCCTTGGCGATCACCGCCGCACGGTCACCTTGAGAAAGGGCATCGGCAGCCAGGGTGACATCGGTAGTCAGCTCGCTAAGCGGGTTGCCGTCTGCATCCAGTACCCGGGCCAGTACGGTTTGGTCGCCCTGATTTTGGCTGCTGATCGGCAACGTCCATTGCTGCTGGGCACCCACGGCGAGCGCCAGCGGGCAGCGCTGCACCGCGCCGCTCAAGGTGCAGCCGCTGATGCTGTTCATGGTCGCACCGCTTAGCTGCACCTCAAGGGTGGCGCCGCTAAGCGCCGGGCCGCCTTGGTGCTGGGCCGACAACACCAGCGCCAGGGGCCGGCCAATCTTGGCCGGCAAGCCCTGCCAGGTACCGGTGAGGCCCACCAGGCTTTGCTGCGGCTCGGCGATGGTCAGCACAAAGCGCTGGGTGGCGGTCTTAGCCCCGTCACTGGCCAACAGCTCAACCGTAACCTGGCCGCTGGCATCGCCCGGCACGCTACCCGCCAGCACATTGTCCTCCAGGGTCAGCCAGGCTGGCGCCGTGACCAAGGTCAGGGTAACGGCGCTGTCCGGGTCATCCACCACCACCCGGTAACTGAAGGTGGCGCCGGCTATCGCCGAGGTGGGGGCGATGCTGGTAAAGCGCGGCGCATCGTTAACCGGGTTAATGGTCAGGGAGACGCTGGCTGAGGCCACTCCGCCCTGGCCATCACTGACCTGGTAACTGAAGCTGTCGCTGCTGCCTTCACTGCCGTCGTGCTGGTAGCTGAAGCTGCCGTCACTGTTGAGGTTAAAAGCAGTGGCATGAGCCGGGCCGCTCAGCAGCTGGGCGCTTAGGGTGTCGCCGTCCGGGTCGCTGTCGTTGGCCAACACGCCTTCAAAGGCGCTGATGGTCAGCAGGCTGCCTTCAAGCAGGCCGTAGCTGTCTGCCTGAGCGGTCGGAGCATCGTTGACGTTGATAACAGTGATGCTGAACGCCGGCAGGCTGCTGACAGCGGTGCCGTCGCTGACCGAGATCACGATGTTGCTGCTGGTACCCACGTTAGCGTTACCCGGGGTACCGGCAAGTACCCCGGTGGCCACGTCAAAGCTGGCCCAGGCCGGTTTGTTCTGGATGCTGAAGGTGAGGCTGTCACCGTCGGCGTCACTGGCGGTGGGGGCAAAGCGGTAGCTGGCCCCTTGCTTCACCGAGCTTGCCGGGGTGCCGCTGATAAGCGGCGCGGCATTGGCCGGGGTCACCGTCAGGTTGACGGTAGCCGGGGTAGACAAGCCACCTTCGTCATCCACCGCCACATAGGTAAAGCTGTCACTGCCTTGATAGTCGGCAAGGGCGGTATAGGTGATGCTGCCATCGCCCTGCACCACCGCACTGCCATGGGCCGGCATTTGCTGCAGCTGGGCCGAGACTACCGAGCCGTCGCTGTCGCTGTCGTTGGCCAGCACGTCAATGTTGCTGGCCACCCCGGCTACCACCGACTGGCTGTCGTCTTGGGCAACCGGCACTTGATTCACCCTCACCACCTGGATCAGGACTTGGGCGGTATTAGACAAGGCACCCTGGTTGTCGGCGACCTGATAACTAAAGGTATCGTCGCCGTGGAAACCCGCTGCTGGAGTGTAAACAGCATCACCCGAGGTTTGTAGGTCCACCATACCATGGGAGGGAGGCGTCACTAGTGTCAGGCTAGTAGTATCCAAGCTACCGTCACTGTCAGTGTCGTTGGCCAACAGCGCGATGGTCACAGCTTGCCCTTGCGGGGTGCTAACACTGTCTTTCACCGCCAGCGGTGGTTCATTGGGCACCGCGAAGGTGATGGTCACTTCCACCGGTGCCGACAGGGCACCTTCTGGGTCTCTTAACCGATAACTAAAGCTGTCATCACCGCGGATATCGCTATTGGGTGTGTAGCGAACCAGATCGTTAATAACGGAAGCGCTGCCTTGCACAGGTTGAGTCACTAGGACAATGGAGAGCTGTGCCAAGGTATTGTCGATATCGCTATCGTTACCTTTGACGTTGATATCCATCGCGTTACGACTCTCCAGCACAGCGGTGTCAGCTACCGCCAACGGCGCGTCGTTTATTGGGTTGATGGTTAACACTACGGTGCCGACATTGGACGTTTGCCCCAACGCATCCTCGACCCGATAGCTAAAGCTATCCACACCGTTGTAGTCGCTGGCTGGCACATAGCGGATAAGCCCTGCGTCAACGACGGCACTACCATGAGCAGGCGCCTGCACCACCACCAAGGAAGCGGCATCCAGCCCTACCCCAATGTCATTGGTCATCACATCAATAGCCAATGCTGTGTCTTCATCTAATGCTGCGCTGTCATCGTTAGCAATCGGGGCGTCAGGCACCAAAATGGTAAAGGTCAGCTGCGCTTCGTTGGAAAGTGCCCCCTGGCTGGTATCACCCACTTGGTAGCGCAAGGTCACCACGCCGGTGAAGTCGTTGTCGGCCTGGTAGCGGATTTGCCCGCCCTGCACAGTGGCGCTGCCATGTTGGGGCTTGCTGGCGATCACCAAAGTGGCGGCATTGATGCTGTCTCCGCTGTCTACCTCTGCGTCATTGGCCAGCACATCCACCGTTATCTCAGCACCCGCTTGCAAGCTCGCAACATCATCGGCAGCACGTGGCGGGTCGTTTACCGCCGCTAGCGTCAGGGTGGCGGTGGCGGTGTTGCTCAGGGTGCCGTAGCTGTCTTGTACCTGGTAGGTAAAGCTGTCTGCGCCGTTGTAATCGGCCTCCGGGCTGTAAGTGAGGATGCCGGTACCGGTATTAAGACTAAGGTTGCCGTGCTGGGGCGCAGTGACCACCACCAGGCTGGCGTTGTTAAAGCTGCCTCTGACCACCGCATCGTTAGCAAGCACCGCCAGTTGCGCCGGGGTATCTTCGGTGAGTGCGAAGCTGTCGTTATTGGCCACTGGCGTGGTGTCCTGGGCGGTAAAGCTGAGGCTGCCGCCGCCATAAGGGTTACCGGCAAGGTCTGTCAACGCATCGGCCCCTACCGACAAGGTATGCACCAGGGTCGGCACCAATTCCTGGCTGGGGGTAAAGCTGACCTCAGCGCCACTGATTGACACCGCCGCGCCATTGGCGGCGCCGTCAAAGACCACGGTGCTGTTGGAGGCGGTCAGGGTGATGTGGTTGCTGCCGCTGGCACCGGGCGCCATATCTTCGCTGAAGGTGAGGCTGGGCGAAACTCCCAGTGCTACATCGGTGGCGTTATCGGCCGGGGCGCTGCTTTGCAGGGTGGGCGCTACCGTATCTTTGGTGATACTGCCCGTGGCCGGCGCGCCGGCGTTTCCGGCTGGGTCGGTCAGTACCAGGCTCAAGCTCAAGGTGCCATCGGCAAGCGTACTCAAATTCACGCCGTTTAAGGTCAGGCTGGTACCGGCTAGGGTGCCGCTGCGGCTGACATTGGCAGCGCCATTGCTGATAGTAAGCTGATAATCAGCACCCGCCTCACCGCCACTGATGGTGACAGACTGGGCCGCTTGGTTGGCAATATTGACAAACCCGGCGCTAAAGCTGGCGCTGTAACCGGCAGGCACTGCGCTGTCTTTAAGCACGGTATCGGTGGCGGCTGCGCCGCTGTTAGCCGCATCGTCTAAGAGCACTAGGCTGTAGCTCAGGGTGCCATCCGGCAGGCTGCTCACATCCAAGCCGCTGATTTGCTCACTGGCCGAGCTGATGGTGCCGCTCGCCGTTACCGCCGTACCACCACCACTGCTGGAAATACTGAGCTGATAGGCGGCGCCGACTTCGGCTCCGGCCAGGGTAAGCGATGTCGCGGTTTGGTTGCTGGCATTAACAACTGACTGGTCCACAGTCACGCTGTAACCGCTGGGAGCAGTGGCGTCTATGGTCAAGCTAAGCGCCGCCGAGGGGCTGGAGACGTTGCCTGCAGCATCAGATTGGACGGCTGTCAGATTATGACTGCCATCGCTCAAGGTGCTGGTGGTGATACTCCAGTTGCCGCCGGTCGCTGTGGCGGTGCCCAGGTCAGTAGCGCCTTCGCGTATGGTCACAGTCGCACCGGATTCACCGGTACCAGTCAGGGTTGGGGTGTTGTCATTGGTCAGCCCATCACCTTGGGTACCGCTATCGGAGGCAGTAGCCAACACCGGCGTCGACGGCGCGGCCGGTGGCAGGTTATCCACAGCCGCATTGGTTGAATCACTCGCCGTGGTGCTGTTACCCGCATCGTCGGTAGCCGTTACCGACACATTGCGATTACTCGCTTCGATAGTGCCTGCAGTAATGGTGTAGGTAGCAGTCCAGGTGCCGCCGCTGTTACTGGCCACAACGGCACTGCCGCCGCCAAAAGCAGAGAAATCGACCTGCACCGTGGTGATATCAGTATTGCTGTCCGCTGTGCTGTTCCAGGTGGCAGTGACAGTATCGCCAACAATAAAAGTAGGGCCGGGGCCGCTGGCGCCGCTGATGCTGATATTGGCATCGGTGACGATGGGCACCTGATTGTCGACGCTGACATTGTTGGTGCCACTGGTGGTGCTGGTACCAGTGCCACTGGTGGCAGAAACGCTGACATTGCGGTTAGTGGCGTCAATGCTGCCCGCCACAATGGTGTAAGTCGCCGTCCAGTTCCCGCTGTTGTTGCTGGCGGTAACGGCAGCGCCGCCGCCAAACTGGCTGAAATCAACGGTAACACTGGTAACGCCGCTGTTGTTGTCACCGCCGCTGGTGTTGTTCCATCTGGCGGTAACGGTATCGCCAATTTTGTAAGCGCCGCCACTACCACTGGCACCGCTGACACTGATATTGCCGGCACTGACCGTTGGCCCGGAGAATGACGTAATGGTGTTTGAACTGGTGCTTGCCAAGCTGCCGGAAGAGACCCGTAGCACCAAGGTATCGCTGGCGCCAGCATTGGTATATTCCAGGGCCAGGCCAGTGAAGGTAGCGCTGCCAGTGCTTGGGGTCAGGGAGACGGTGATGCTATTACCGTCGGTGTCCCCGGAGCCGGTCAGGCTGTCGACAGTGCCGGCTGGCACTCCCCCAGAAGTGTTGGTCACCGATAAGGTCACATCGGTGTTGTAGCCGGTGTCTCTGGTGTTGCTGGCGTCCACCGCCTGCACCACGGGCACGGTGCTGAAGCTGGTAGTCGAGCCGCTGATGATGCTGGTGGGGGCTGGTTGAGTACTGAACAGCAGCTTAGTGGCCACCACGTCGGAGGTGACGCTGTTGGCGGTGCCGTCGGTCAAGACACCGGAAGCGGCGGTCAGGGTAAAGGCTTCCTGGTCGGCCGTCGCCGTGTAAACCAGGTTGCTGAAGGTGGCCACGCCGCCGCTTGCCGCGACAGTGGTGGTGCCGCTTAAGGTGCCGGGGCTGGCCTCGCTGAGGCTGACGTTGCCGGTGAAATCGGTGTCGGTATTGTCAAAACCGTCTTGAGCGGCGACCACCGGCTGGGTGCTAAGAGCACCGCCAGAGACAGAGCCCGCTGGCTGGGTGGTAAAGGCAAGCTTGGTAGCGACAACGCTGGCGGCAAAGCCCGCGCCGTTGCTGACGGCAGTGGTGGAGCCCATCTGGGTGCCGGAGCCGCCTACCGTCAGGTCGGTATCGCCATCGAGGCTCAAGATGAAGGTATGACCATCGGTTATGCCGCTGTGGCCGAGGTTGGCATTGACGGCATAGGTCTCGCCGCCGCCGTCGGCAACGCTGATGGTAAGGCCGGAAAAAGTGACCACACCGGCGCTGTAGCTGCCGGTAACAGGGCTACTGATATCGGGGCCGGTCAAGGTCCAGGCGACATTGCCACGTTCGGTGGCGGTGCTGGTGCCGGACACATGAACCTTGACCTGGGACACCGTCATGGCCAGGCCATCACTGCCGCCGCCGTCGCTCAGGGTGAAATCCAGGGCCGCTGTAGTGCCTGCGTTGGTGGCGATGCTGCTGGGCTCGCTGCCGCCGCCGTTGGTCAGGTTGCCGTCGCTGTCAAACAATGACGAGACATTAATGTTGTCGATACTGACATCGACAGGTTGACCGTCATTTGAAGTGATCCTGATTTCGTCGATGTTATCGAAGGCACTGATCCCACTGAAACTGGTGGTACCAAACTGGGTGCTGGTGTAATCGACGTTGGTGCTGCCTTGCGAGGCGCCATTGCGGTAAGCGGTGATGGTTAGCCTTTGGGCCAAACCGCCAATACCTACGTCGAAATAAAGGGAGTTGAGCTTGAACTCGCTGCCGTCGGTGCTTTTCACGGTAACCGTTGTTACATCACCGTTGTAGCCAGTAACGTAAAGCTCCTTGGTACTACTATTGGTCAAACTGCTATCCAAGACCCAAAGGCCAGGGGTGCTCGCGGCATCAGAAGAGATGGTAAAGGCGCCAAAGTTGCCGCTATTGCCCGGATAGTTTGGCGACGAAGATGAAGCAGCGAAACTTTCAAAGTCCTGACTGTCCGAACTGCTAAGCAACAGCTGGTGCAACAGGGCAAGAGGCGCGCTGTCCGGCACTCGGCCCTGACCGTATTCCAGACGCAGGTTGCCGCCGAGGCTGGCAGGGCCTGTGGCATCGGTTGAGGCCAGCACCGGCCGGCCCAAGGCCGCAGAGAGGCTGTCCACCAAGGCATGGCCCTGGCCTTGAGCCACACCACAGCCCCAGAGTTCCAGTTGAGCACCCGCCGTCAGTTGATTTTGCCAGAGGTCCAGGAAGCCGGGATGCTTGGCGAGGAAGGCCTGGTCAAGGGACTGGCCGCCAAGCAGCAAGGCGCCGGGCCGGCCGTGGCTGACCAGGCTGACCCTGTCCCACTGGCCGCCAGCTAGGGCGCCGGGCAATTGGTCGAGACGGCTGATGGCCCTGACCTCAGCACCAGGCTCGGTGTTAAGCTGTGGCGCCAGCTCGGCATCCACCAGCACCAGTTCCTTGGCGCTGCCCGCGAAGGCGACCAGTAATCCCAACCACAGCCAGGCTCGACTCATGGCAACATCCTCAATTCAAATTTGGGTAAAGGCCCTGGGGCCTGTTGGATAAAACAAAGGCGAAAGGCCGCCCCTTGCGGGGGCAGCCCGGTTCGCCATGCATTGCGCCTGACAGCACCTTTGCACCATCAGGAGTGCGGCGGATAAGTGCCATAGAGACTGATGATGAAGTTCAACCCCAGGTAGGGCTGCATATTGTTGTGGGGCTGGGTGCCACCCGTTACACCCAGGGCCATGGGTGACATGGTCGTCATATCGGCGCCACTGCCGTAGGCTGAAAGGCTTTTTCGCCCACCGGCGGCACCGCTTTTTGCCCAGTAGGCCGCTTCCGGCCCTTGGCCAGCCTGCCCCAGAGTAGCGACAGCATTGGCCAGGTGATTATGGGTAGGCATCTCGGACTCAAGGAGGGTGACAGTGTTGGTGCCAACCCGCTCGCCCGGTACCCTTAGGGTCAGGCCAGGCCCAGGGCCCCAGTGCATGGGCGCCTGGCCGCGCAGGTCCGGCAGGGCGAAATTGCTGGTACCGTTGCCGCCGTAGACGGTGCCGAGCAGCGAAAAGAGCGCCGTGTTCTGGGAGATGGGCAGCAACTGGCCGTCGCAGAAGGCCCAGTCCTTGGGGGCAAAGTTACCCGCGAAGAGGCGGATCTCACCGATAAAAGAATCCATGTATGTGCTCCTTAACCGCGGCTCGGGAAAATGCCCTGGACGGCGATACAGAAATTGGCCACCAAAAAGGGCTGCATGTTGTTATGGGGTTGGCTGCCACCGGCATTGGCGATGGCATTGACCGCCATAGTGGTGCTGGCCTGGTTGGCGTAAGGGCTGGCTTCGGTACTGGCCGCCCAATAGCCGTTGCCCGGGTCTGCACTGGTGGCATTGGCCGAGTCCGCCACCACCATGTGGTTATGGGTGGGCATCTCCTGAGTCGTCAGGGTATGGGTTTCCTCGCCGGCGCTTTCGCCAAGGGAGACGCCATTGCCGACATGCACAGGAGCCCGCCCTTGGAGGTTGGGCAGGGCGAAGTTGGTGGTGCCGTTGCCGCCGTAGGTGGTACCGAGGATGGCATAAAGGGCCTGGTTCTGGTTCAGGGGCAGCAACTGGCCGTTACAGGCCGCCCAGCCTTTAGGGACCACATTGGAGGCGAAGACACGAATTTCGCCGAGAAAGGGTTCAGCCATGACAGGTCCTCCTTAATTAGGTGACGGGTAGATGCCGAAAAGGGCGATGATGAAAGTCAATGCCTGGCTCGGCATCATGTTTTCATGGGGCTGGTTACCGCCGGTCAAGGACAGGACCTGGGGCGCCATGGTGGTGCTAGGCAAGGCCTTGGAGTAACCCAAAGCGTCACCAAAACCCGCCCAAAAAGTGTTACTGGGGCTTTCGACGTCGCCGCTAGCGGCGGCCAGCGCTTGGTGGCTGTGCTGGGGCAGCTGGGTCGAGAGCAGGGTGACTTCCTCGCTGCCAGCCTGCTCGCCCAATACATAGCGGCTGCCAGTGGTGGAGGTGCCCATATGCAGCGGCAAGCGGCCACGAAGATCCGGCAAGGCAAAGGTGGTCTGGCCGTTGCCGCCGTAGGTAGTGCCGAGCAGGCCAAAAAGCGCGTCGTACTCACTGATGGCCATTATCTGGCCGTTACAAAAGGCCCAGCCCGCCGGGGCAAAATTGCCGCCGAAGATCCGGATCTCGCCGATGTAAGGTTCCATTGCGTATCCTCTTCCGTTATTGATATTCCATCCCCATCCAAGGACAGGAGACGGCTCCATGCGCAACGCTTTGCCAACCGGCATCAGCCTTCGTCCAATAACGGACCATGACAAAGTCTTTATGGCCGCACTCTATGCCGCCAATCGCCAGGCAGAGCTGGCAAATTTTCCCTTCAATGACCAGCAGAAAACGCTGTTCCTGCAAAGCCAGTTCGAGGCGCAATACCGCCACTACTTCACCCATTACCCCAGCCAGCGCTTTACCCTTATCGAGCAGCAGGGCCAGCCGGTTGGCCGGCTGCTGGTGGCCGAACATCCAGACCACTTGCGCCTGGTGGACATCGCCTTGCTGCCCAGCCACCAGGGGCTTGGTATTGGCAGCGCGCTGCTGCGCCAGCTGCAGGCCGAAGCCACCACCAAAGCGCTCGCGATAAAACTGCAGGTTGCCCCTGCCAGCCCGGCCCAAAGGCTCTATCAGCGCCTTGGCTTTGTGGCTGGTGAAGGCGACGCCTTTTACCTGGCCATGACCTGGCTGCCGCAGACCATCGCCCCTGCTAAATAAAGATGCGGTATGGGGTAGCGCTGCCCGGCACAAAGAACCCCAGCAACTCACCCAGGGCCTTTTGCTCGGCGTAGCCAGAACCTTTCGCAGCGAACGGCTTAAGAGCGCGCAAGCTCAAGGCGAACAGGCCTAAAGAGTCGTCGAGGGGGCTGTGATTGAGAACGCCGGTCAGGCGAAAAGGGAGGGCAACGTCATGGCTGCGCTTGAGGTATAGAGGACTGTCGATACAGGCCTGCGACTGATTAACGTCAAACCTTCCCTGCATGTGCTGCATAACCTACCTTGGCACCGCAATAGTGGGCTGAATGTTAATACAAGGTAATGAACTTAGACAGCGCTAAACAAAAGAAATCCTACCGAAGGGAAACGTAACCCCTTGTTTTTCATTAAACAAAGCAAAGATGAACAACTGGTTTAATTTCAAGCATGTGACAAGTGTCACGATTTTGACGCTACGCAGTTAAGGATTCTGTTCGGTGAGCTTGATGGCACCCTCGGGCCCGAGGGTGCAGCTGAGGATGTCGCTCTTGCCCTTGTCGCTGATTTGATAGCGATTATCGGCAAGCTTTTTAATACGCATACCCTGAAAGCCATAATGGGCTTGGATGGCGTTCAGGCACTGGCTTTGCAGCATGGCGTCGTCCAGTTGGCGATGCACGTTCTTAAGGGTTTGTTGGGGAAGTGGCGCCTGCGACTCTTCCTTGTCGCCAACACCCAGCGCCAGCATGCGCACCAACGCCAGCAATACCAGCACTGCCACCACCAGCATCAACATACGCATCAATGAATTTCCTTAAGGAAAGAGCTGGGCCGCGGCCAGTTGCCCCAGCACCCCGTAGTTGGGGTTTTCCAGGCTCTCGCTGCGGTTAAAAGTCAGCGGCTTGCCATCCAAATCGACAATAGCCCCGCCTGCTTCCACCACGATGGCCCAGCTGGCGGCGGTGTCCCACTCGCCGGTGGGGCCGATGCGTACGTAAGCGTCGGCCACCCCTTCGGCCACCATGCAAGATTTCAGGCTGGCCGAGCCAAAGGCCAGGGCCTCGAAATCCAGCGCGTCTCTAAGATGGCTCTTCAAGGTACTCAGGGATTGGTGCCGCGACACCGCCAGCAGCGGCGGCGAGCTGGGTTTGCGGGTATGGATGGGCTGGCCGTTTTTAAAGACCCCATGGCCTTTAACGGCCCAGTAGCAGTCGCCCGACACCGGGGCGTAGATCACCCCCATTACCGGCTCGTTGTCTACCACTAGCGCGATGTTCACCGCAAAATCCGGCGAACCGCCGACAAACTCCCGGGTGCCGTCCAAAGGGTCCACCAGCCAGTAGCATTGCCATTGGCGACGCTCGGCAAAGGGTTTGTGGCCGGATTCTTCCGAGAGGATGGGAATGTCCGGGGTCAGGGCTTTGAGGCCCTTTAAAATCACTTTGTTGGCGGCGATATCGGCGTTGGTCACCGGGCTGTCGTCGGCCTTGTGTTCGGTTACCAGTTGGTCGGAGCGGAACCAGGGCAGGATGGCGTCGCCAGCCTGGCGGGCAAGGTGGATGATGTCGTCGATCAGGGCTTGGGGATTCATAGCAGTGCCTGTTCCTCCAACCAGTCCCTGGCCAGCAGCAAAGCGGTCAGGCTGCGCGCTTCTGAAAAATCCTTTTGATAGCGTAGCTCATTGAGCCGGGCCAACGGCCAGGGCACCACTTCGATGGGCTCGGGTTCGTCCCCTTCCAGGCGCGAGGGGTAGAGACTGCGAGCAATGAGCAGCGTCATCTGCGAGCCAAAATAGCCCGGCGCCATGGATACGTCCCTGAGCACTGTCCAGTCGCGGGCGCCATAGCCTATCTCTTCTTGCAGTTCGCGGTTGGCCGCCTCGATGGCGTCTTCACCTGGGTCAATCAGGCCCTTGGGAAAGCCCAGCTCATAGGCGTGGAGGCCCGCGGCATACTCGCGGCCCAGCAGCAGGGTGTCGTCGTTAAGTAGCGGCACTATCATCACCGAGCCTCGGCCCTTGCCCGCCATGCGCTCATACACGCGCTCGGCGCCGTTGGAAAACCGCAGGTGCAACTGCTCCACCTTGAACAGCCTGCTTTGGGCCACTATTTCGGATTCGAGCACTTCGGGGAGTTTGGCAGATTTCGTCATGGGCATACCGCTGGCTTAGAATAGCTTCCCCATTACACCCAATCACGAAGGCAGATACCAGATGCGAAATGACCAAAGGCTAAATTGGTCGGAAATTGACACCGTTTTACTGGATATGGACGGCACTCTGCTGGATCTGCATTTTGACAGCCACTTCTGGATGGAGCGGGTGCCGGTGCTGCTGGCCGAGAAAGACGGTATCAGCCTGGCCGAGGCCCAGGCCCGTATCGACGCCGAGTACGCCGCCGTGTTCGGTACCCTTAACTGGTACTGCTACGACTACTGGACTGCCCGCTTGGGGCTGGATATCGATTTGGCCAGCCGCGACATTCAGCACCTCATCAGCCTGCGAAGCGACACCCTGCCCTTCTTAAAGGCACTGCGCGAGTCTGGGCGGCGGGTGGTGCTGCTCACCAACGCCCACCCCAAAAGCCTGTCGTTGAAGGTGGAGCTGACCGAACTCGACAAGCACTTAGACCTGCTCATCAGCACCCACAGTTACCGGGCTTCCAAAGAATCCCAGCGGCTTTGGCAAGGGGTGTACCAGGATCTCAAGTTCGACCCACAGCGCACCCTTTTTGTAGACGACTCCCAGCCCATCCTCGAGGCGGCGAGCCAGTTTGGCATCCGCTACCTGCTTGGCGTAGAAAACCCCGACTCCAAGCGCCCCCACAAAACCTTCAACGGTTTTGCCTCCACCAGTGATTACCTGGGCTTTATCGAGGACATAAAAAAAACGGCCATATAAATGGCCGGGGGTAAGAAAATACATTGCTTATCGTTATAGGTATGCACCGGCGGCGCCCTTGGGCGCCGTTTCAGTACCTGTAGCAGGCCCGGTCGTCACCGAGCCTGACTCATGCATTGGCGGGAAGCCTCAATCTTGTTCGATTAAAGTCTTTTCATCCAACAGGTTTTTTAGAACAAATGGTTCGAGAGCCTAGCTTGGCCAACACCCGGGCTGCCGCAACCTTATAACCCGGCCCGGCTGAATGATGGCAGTCAACTTAGCCCTACCGATAAAAAAGCCCTCCGAAGAGGGCTTTGTCATAGCGCTCATCTTAGCGCGGCAAGGTGCCCTGGAACTGCACCGGGTAGCGGCCGTCGCCGGCAGGGCGGCCGAAAAAGGCAAAGGCATCGCGCAGGTTTTTGGGCTGATCGGCGGCCGGTTTGGCAAAGCCGCGAATGTGATAGCGCTGGCCATCTAGGCGCGCTTCCAGCTCCAGGCCCAGGCGCGGCGGCGTGTCGCGGATAACGGCAGTCACCGCGCCCTTGTCGCAATCAAGGTCGGCATCGATGCGGCCCAGATTGAAGTCGCCAAACTTGTTGGTCACCGACGCATCCAGCCACTGAGCCTTGCCTTTGAGGGCCTCACACCAGGGCTGGCCTTGACGATACTGGGCAATAGCCACCGACAACTCACCGCCCACCTGGCTGGGAACCGGCAAATGCACCCCTGCCACCAGCGGCGCCACGGGCACCCGTACAATGAGATTTTCAATGGCCAGCTTACCGCCAAAGCCAACAGCGAGATCGCCGCTCAAACGGGTGCGATCCGGTCGGCTTTTGATGCTGGCCGCCACCTTGCCGGTAAAAAGCGCCAGAGGATGGAGCTGCCAGGTCACGTCCTTAAAGGCAGTGCCAGCCAGGCTCAGGCTCTCTACCCGGCCCTGCCACACCGTGCCGGAAACCCCCTCTATGCCCACCTCTTTTGGCAGCTTGGCATGGCCCAGCACCACCGCTGCCGGCAGTTGCCACACCAGCGCCACTAGGAAGAACACCAGGCCCAGCCCTATCCATTTTGCTGCTTTCATCAGGCCCCCGTCAGTTCCAGCCGCCGCACCTTCACCATGCCCGGCTTGCCGGTGGCGGCGATATCGGCCTGGGCCACGCTCAGCCCTTCTTTGAGTTGCAGCTGGGTGAGCCAACCCACCAATTGCTCAAAGGGCACTTCGTCCACCCAGACGTTAATGCTGCCGTTACCCGGCTGCAGGCGGTCGATGCGAATGCTGAACTGGTTGGCGCTGCGGGTAACCCTGTCGGTCAGGCTGCCGGCGCCGCTGGCCAGCTTGCCGCCCTTGGCCGCCAACACCCGGCTGCCCTGCTCGCGCAGAAAGCTTAAATCGCCCTGGCGATTGCTAAGGGTCTGGCGAGCCGAGGCCTCGGCCCCTTGCAGGGGCTGCCAGATAACAAAGTAAAAGAGCCCCAGGGCAAAAAAGGGAGAGGCCCAGGTGAGGATCTGGCGGTCACGGGGCGCCAGGTTGTTCCAGTAGTCCTTGATCATCCCTTGCTCCTTAAGATGAGGGTGCCGGAGACGCCCCCTTCCACCGTGCTTTGGCCGCCGGTTTCCACGCTGTAACGGTCGGCCAGGGCCGCCTTGAGTTTTTCAAAAGCGGCAAAGTCCGGGGCCGTGGTCAATAGCCTCAGCTCGCCGCGGCTGGCGTCAAAACGCAGGTTGTCCGGCTTGATGTTGCCCACCTTGGCAAAGGTCAGCGACAGATCGTTAAGCATGGCCAGCAGGCTGGCGTTGGCAGAGCCGCTGACCAGATTCTTCAGTTTGCCGCGCAGCTGGGCCCGCACCGCGCCGGCACTCACCAGCCGCTCGCCGGGAAAGAGGCGTCCATAATCGCGGGCAATTTGCTGCTCAAGGGCCGACGACTGGGCAGACAATTGGTAAATGGCCACCCCTTTACCCACCAGCGCCACCAGCAACAGCACCCCAAAGCTGGCTGCCACCGGCCACCAACGTTTGACTAGGGTATTGGACTGGGATTTGCGCTGGTAAGGGCCGCTTAACAGGTCAACATTGAGGGCATCGGCCTGCTTGGCCGGCACCGCCAGCGGCAGCTCGGCGGGTAGCTGAGTCTGGGTGCAGGTGAGCGGCAAGGTGACATCGCCATAGGCTTCTACCGGTTGCACGTCGTCGCCCACCAGAGGCGCTACCACCCACTCGGCCAACTCTTGTGGCACGGTTAGGCCGGTGTAGGCGCCGGTGCGCAGCAGCAGCTCACCGTCGATACCCAGGGCCGACCAGGCCCCTTCCACCAGCGGCAGGGCCAGGAAATCGGGCACCAGTTTCCACGGCTCGATACCGGCCTCTTCCAGCCAGCCCAGCCATTCCTGCATCAGCTGGTGGCGCACCGCCAGCACCGCCACTTGCTCGCCCTGGGGCTTGAGCAAAAAGTGCAGGCTGTCGACGTCGTCCGCCAGCTCTTCTTCGAGCATGAACGGTACCGCCTTTAAAAACTGGCGGCTCTTGTTGGCCTGCTTGAGGGCGGTGCAAAAAAAGCTGCTGCCCGGCGCCAGTACCAGCACCCGGCCGTCAAGGCCGGCCAAATCGCCCAGCCGATTGGTGCTAGCCAGGGCGCCGCTGGCCAGCACCTGGCCCTCACTTGCCGACCAGTGCAACCAGGAAACCGGCTGGCTTGCCGTCACTGGCAGCCGTATAACCAGGGTATTCATTACAAGCGTCCTCCCAGACGGCGCCACAGCACCGTCAGCTTGTTATCGTCACCTTTTTTAAGAAGGCTTTGCATATAAAGGGGCCGGTCCTGGAAGCGCCCTTCCAGGTCGACAAAATAACGATCCGAGGTGATCACCAAGGCATCCTTGGCGCCCTCGGGCAGATTCTTCACGGCGGCCAGCGTCGGGTCGGCCCAGGCCCCCTCGACGGTGTCGTAGCCTTTCTCGGGGCGGTCGGCCAGTACCCGCTTGGCGTCTTCCAAGGTCATGGGGGCCAGCACCGCCGCCAGCACCACCGCATTGTCTTGCGCCAGGGTATTGATGTTCAATTCCAGCTTGGTGTCGTCCAGGGCGCACACATAGGGACTCACCTTCTGGTAGATAGCGGCACTAACACCGTTGACCATGCGCAGTTCGGAGCGGTCTACCATAGGGCCGTTGGCGGCAAGGTAAGGATGCTCGCGGCCCTGATATTCGGCGTCTTCGGCGCCAAAGCTGGAGCTGAGATCGCTGTCGTCATCAAGCCAGTCACGCAGAGAGAAGGCGATGGTCTCGGCCTGGAAGCTCTCGACATCCAAGTCTTCCAGCAGCGCCTGAAACTGGGCACGGTGGCTGGCGCCGTCGTCGCCGGCCAGGCTGTTGAGGTTAAAGCAGGTACGGGCGTCGCGGATATGGCCGCGAATACCGCCGCCTTCCACCGGAAAACTCTGCTCCTTGTTCCAGTCCTGGCTGAGGTTGAGCTTGCCGTCTTTGTCGTCCAGCAGCCGGTGCAGGGCAAGCTCGGCATAAGCTTCGCCGGACAAAGCATAGAAATAGGCCTGGTGCTGCCCCAACTGGTTGCCGGTGCGCCGGATATTAAGGCCAAGACGCGAGGTCATGCTGGCGGCCACCACCACGATGGCGGCCAAAATCAGCATCACGGTAATAAGGGCCACCCCTTGCTGGCGCCGCATCAGCTGTCCTCCTTGGCCTTGCCCCGGCCTTTGGAAGGCGTGGCAAAGCGGCGCACGATTTCGCCGTAATCCTTGAGCTTGAGGGTAATGGCGATGGCCTGGGGCAACTCGGAAGCGGCCCAGTTGTCCTGCCAGTTTTCGCCGTCGTAGTAGCGAATTTTCAGCTCTTCGACGCCGGTGAGCAGCACCTGGCGCTGGGGCTCTACCCCCACTTCAGGGTCAGGGTAGAAGTAGTACTGCTTGATAAGCTCGCCTTTTTCCAGGCGGTAGGCGGCCAGTTGGATCTCGCTTCTGGGCAGCATCGCCGAGGGGTTCTGCCAGCCCCGGCGGGTAAAGAGGATGCCGTCGTCTTCGCTGTCGAGGAAAAAGTGTTTACCGGCCAGCACTTCCGATTGCTTGTCGCCATTGGGGAAACGCACCTGGCGGCTGGAGAGCTGGGTCATGTCCCGCTCTATGGTGAGCATGGCCTGCTGCACCTCGGCCAGGCGTTTGGAGGCCTCCTGGCTGGAGCGGTCGGCCAGGCTGACCTGGTTGAATACCGAGTAGGCCGCCACCCCAATCAAGGCGAAGATGGCCATGGCCACCATCATCTCAATCAGGGTAAAGCCGCGCTGGCGCCTCATTTCTTTTGCTCCTGCACGGCGCCGTAGCGGCGTAGCACCGCCTCGGGGTGGGAGAGATCGCTGTTTTTAGAGACCGTCACTTCCAGGGCGTAAAAGTCTTTGTCTTCGGTTTTAAGCTTCTTGATTTGCCAGTACCACTCTACCCCGGCCTGGGTTTCGGTGCCCTTGGCGCCGTCTTTGACGGCGCTGTAGAGGCTGTCGTTGAGCTTGTTGGTGGCCACCCAGTCGGCCAGGGTTTTGTCCTTGAGAATGGACAGGCTGCGGATGTTGGCGGTCACCGCATTGATGATGGCAATGGCGGCAATGGCGAAGATGGCCATGGCCACCAGCACCTCGATAAGGGTAAAGCCCCTGGCCCTTACCATTTCACCTCTCCCTTGCTCCAATCCATATCTGGGTCTTGCGGCTGGCTCAGGGTGCCATTGGCGTGACCGTCAATACAGGTGGCCACCACTGCGTCCGGGTCGCCACTGGCCAGCAAGGCACGCTCGCGGCTCTGGCGCTGGCTGTCAAAGAGGCCATCCAGTAGCGAGCTGTGCACCTTGTACAGACACAGCTCGAAGGGCATGAACTCGCCGGAGGAGAGGAAGAACAGGTGGGGAGTCAGGCGTTTATCCTTGCCGTCTTTGCCGTCTTTGCTGTCTTGGTTGGCGCGGTTGTCATCGTCGCCACTGGTAAAGGCATCGTCCGGGATCAGGCTTTCCCCCAGAGACAAGCCATCCAGCACTAGGCTGCCGTGAATACCCGGCTGGCTTTGCCAGTTTTTAAGGACATTGTCGTCATTAAGGTCGACCCAGGCGCCCTTGGGGCCGTCTGGGTCGTCTTCGGTGCCGGGCACCGGGGCGTCCGGGTCAAAGCGCATCACTTCCACGCCGCCCTTGCCGTCGAATTTCAGCCCCAACTCTTCGGAGCGCATGATGGCTTCGTCGTGCATCAGGGCAAAGCGCGCCTGCCAGGCATCGGCTTCCTTATCCACCAGCTTACCGTCGCTGGGGCCACCAAAGGAGACGGAGACCATAGCCACCATCAGCCCCATCAGCAGCAGGACCACCAGGATCTCGATAAGGGTAAAGCCATGGCCTTGGGCGCGCGGGGCTGTCATCGCTTACTTCTGGAAGTCCTTGAGGTTCCAGTTACCGATGTCGGCATTGAGCTCATCGCCCCCTTCCTGGCCGTCGGCGCCTAGGGTGTAGAGGTCATAGCGGCCATGCTCACCGGGGTTGATGTAGATGTAGTCGCGGCCCCAAGGGTCGGTAGGCAGACGCTTGATGTAACCGCCCTGGCGGTAGTTGCGAGGCGCCGGGGTGGGCTCTTGCACCAGTGCTTGCAGGCCCTGCTCGGTGGTGGGCAGGGTGGAGTTGTCCAGGTAATACATCTCAAGGGCCGACTCCAGGCCATTGATGTCGGCCACCGCTTTTTGGACCATGGCCTTGTCTTTGTTACCCAACACGTTGGGGGCGACGATGGCGATCAGCATGCCGATGATCACCACCACCACCATGATTTCGATGAGGGTAAAACCCTGTTGTTTCTTGTTCATACAGCGACTCCTTGGCAGCTCAGGCCACCATGTTGTTCATTTCCAGAATGGGTTGCAGGATAGAGATCATGATGAAAAACACAATGGCGGCCATGGTCACCACCATGGCCGGGGTCAGCACCCCGAGGGTCACGGTAACCAGGTTGGAAAACTCCCGGTCCTGGTTGTCGGCGGCGCGCTCCAGCATCTGGGTCAGCTCGCCGGACTTCTCCCCGGAGGCGATCATGTGCAGCATCATTGGCGGAAACAGTTTGGTCTGGGTCAGGGCCTGACGAAGGCTGGTGCCCTCGCGGACCTTGGTGGTAGCCTCGGCTACCGATTCTTTCATCACCAGGTTGGTCAGCACGTCACCGCTGATGCGCATGCCCTCCAAAAGCGGCACCGACGAGGCCGAGCAAATGGCCAGGGTACGGGCAAAACGGGCGGTATTAACGCCGCGCACCACCTTGCCCAGCACCGCCATGCGCAGCAAATAGCCGTGCACCTTGCGCCGAAAGCCGGTTTTTTTCATGGCCCGGCTAAAACCGACCCCGGCCAGGATAACCCCCGCCAGTACCAACAGCCCCCAGTCACGGACAAAGTCCGAGGCGCCAATCAAAAAGCGGGTACTGGCCGGCAAGGTGGCGTTCATGTGCTCGAACTGGCCCACCACCTGCGGCACCACCGAGGTCAGCAGCAGAGACACCACGCCGATGGCCACCAGGGTCAGCATGATGGGGTAGATCATGGCCTGCTGGATTTGCTGCTTTACGGTCTGGCGCTGCTCGGTGTAGTCGGCCAGGCGGTTTTGTACCGTATCCAGATGCCCCGATTTTTCACCGGCAGCCACCATGGCGCAGTACAGCTCGTCAAAGACATTGGGAAACTCGGCCATGGAGTCGGCCAGGCTATAGCCTTCCACCACCTTGGAGCGCACCGCCATCAGGATGCGCTGAAGGCGCGGCTTCTCGGTTTGGTCCGCCACCGCTTTAAGGCATTCTTCCAGCGGCAGCGCCGATTGCACCAGGGTGGAGAGCTGGCGGCTGATAAGCGCCAAATCGCTCACCGACACCTTGGTGCCAAAACCCAGGCCGCGGGCTTTGCCACGGGCCTTTTCCTGCTGCACGCTCTCGGCCAGGGAAACCGGCATCAGCCCCTGGTCGCGCAGCGCGCTTCGGGCGGCGCGGGGGCTGTCGGCTTCCAGAACGCCTTTTTTCTGTTTGCCTTTGGCATCCAGGGCAACGTATTCAAAAGCCGCCATCAATCCTCCCGGGTAACCCGCAGCACTTCCTCAAGGGAGGTGATACCGGCCTGGACCTTGGCAAAGCCGTCGTCGCGGATGCTGGGCACTGACTTGCGCACCTGCTTGACGATGGCCTGCTCGCCACGGCCATTGTGGATAAGCTCGCGCAGCTTCTCATCGATGATGATGAACTCGTGAATGCCGGTCCGGCCGCGATAGCCGGTCATGTTGCAGTGTTCGCAGCCTTTGGGGTGGAACAGGGTGAGCTTTTTCTCTTCAAGGTCCATCAGCTCCAACTCGCCTTTGCTGGCTTGGTAGGGGCTGCGGCAATGCGGACACAGACGGCGCACCAGGCGCTGGGCAAGGACCCCCAACAGCGAGCTGGAGATCAAAAACGGCTCGACCCCCATGTCTTCCAAGCGGGTAATGGCCCCGGAGGCGGTGTTGGTGTGCAGGGTGGACAGCACCAAGTGGCCGGTGAGCGACGCCTGCACCGCGATCTGCGCGGTTTCCAAATCGCGAATTTCCCCCACCATCACCACGTCTGGGTCTTGGCGCAATATGGCGCGCAGACCGCGGGCGAAGGTCATGTCTACCTTGGGGTTAACCTGGGTCTGGCCTATGCCTTCGAGGTCAAACTCGATGGGATCTTCGACGGTAAGGATGTTGCGGTCTTTGGAGTTGATCTCCGACAGCCCCGCATAGAGGGTGGTGGATTTACCGGAGCCGGTGGGGCCGGTGACCAGGATAATGCCGTGGGGCTTGCGGATAAGGCCCTCGAACTGGTCGCGCACCGACTTGACCATGCCTAAGTCTTCGAGATCCAGGCGCACTGCGTTTTTATCCAATAGACGCAGCACCACCCGCTCGCCGTGGTTAGACGGCATGGTAGACACCCGCACGTCCACGGCGCGGCCAGCAATGCGCAGGCCGATACGGCCATCCTGGGGCACCCGCTTCTCGGCGATGTCCATGCGGGACATGACCTTGATCCGCGACACCAGCAGGTTGGCGAGCTTGCGGCTGGGTTTGAGCACTTCTTTCAAGACGCCATCGACCCGAAACCGCACCACCAGCGCCTGTTCGAAGGTTTCGATGTGGATATCCGAGGCCCCTTCTTTAATGGCCTCAGACAGCAGGGCGTTGATAAGGCGTATCACCGGCGCGTCGTCGTCGGAGTCCAACAGATCTTCGGTCTGGGGCAACTCTTCGGCCAGGGCGTTCAAATCGAGATCGGCGCCGATGTCTTCCATCAACTGGCGAGCGGCGCTGGAGTCGCGCTGGTAAGCGGCCACCAGCTGCTCTTCAAAATCGTGGCCATTGATGGGGGTAGGAGCGACCCCCTTGCCAAGAAAGCGCCAGGCTTCCAGCAAAGCGGACGGCTGGGCGCCGTCGCGCAGGTAGAGCTGGCCTTCGGTAAACAGCACCCCGTGGCGTTTGGCAAAGGCAAAGGGCAGGCGCCCTGCCGCCCGCTCCTGCTCGGGGCTGAGCTCGGGCGCTTCGGTGGCCTCGGCCAGTTCAGCGTTGAGGCTCTGTTCAGTCATGCTTGTTATCCCGGTCGCGGATAAATTCAGTCAGCCCCGGCGGTTGGGCCAGGCTGTCGTCCCAAGCCGGCATTTCGGGCACGTCCATAAAGGGCATCAGGCTGATGCCCTCTTCCTTACGGCGCATTTGTTCGTCGTGCACCAGGTTGTATTTCTCGCGGCTAAGGCCACGCATGGTTTCATCGTCACGGACAATCACCGGGTGGATGAACACCATCAATTTACGCTTTTGCTTGGTGCTGGAGGTGGACTTGAACAGGTTGCCAAGGATGGGAATGTCCCCCAGCAGCGGTACCTTGGACACCGATTCCTGGGTCTGCTCGTCAATCAAACCGCCCAGCACTATGGTGTCGCCGTTGTGCACCAGTACCGTGGTGTTCACTTCCCGCTTGTTGAGGGTGATATCCACCGCGGTGTTACCGGAGCGGCTGGACACTTCCTGTTTGATGGCCAGCTGCACCGAATCGCCGTTGTTAATTTGCGGGGTAACGTTGAGCTTCACACCCAGCTGTTCACGCTCGATGGTCTGGAAGGGGTTGGAGTTGTCGGAGCTGGGGGTTGAGCCGGTCAGCAGCGGCACATCCTCACCGGATACAAAAGACGCTTCTTTGTTGTCCAAGGTGGTGACCGAGGGGGTCGACAGGATGTTGGCCTTGGTATCGGAGCTCACCGCGTTGACCAGCGCGCCCCAATCACCCTTAAACACGCCCCACAGCGCGCCATTGACCCCACCCAGGGCCGAGGCCAGGTCGGAATAGTCGGCGGTATTGTTGGTAGAAGTGGTGGTGGTGATGTTAGTGGACGGGTCCACCGTAGTGGTGGTGGTACCGCTGTTGACCGTCGCCGCAGTATAAGCGCCATATAGGGTGGTCAAGCTGGGAGCCGAGCCGTTGGAGAACTGCTGGGCACCGTATTTGCTGGAGAACCACTGCACCCCAAGGTCGGTACCGTCGGAGTCATAGATCTCGACGATCATCGCCTCTACATGCACCTGGGCACGGCGGATATCCAGTTTTTTGACCACGTTCACCAAGTTGTTGATGAGGTCCGGCTGGCCGGTGATCACCAGGGCGTTGGTTTCTTCATGGGCCTTGATAGACACCTGCTGGCGGCCATTGCTGGCGGTGCGGATGGCCCCCTTGTCGCCTTTTTGGTCCTCGGCCTGGATGGTGTCAGACACCCCTTGCAGCACGTCGACTAAGTCTTTGGCTTTGGCGTACTGCAAGTAGACCACCCGAGTATTACCGGTGCTTTGCTGGTCGGTATCCAGACCCTTGATGGTCTTGATGATGCGGTCGCGGGCCTTGGACTCACCGGATACCAGCACCGAGTTGGTACGCTCGTCCGCCACCACCTTCACCGCCAGCGGCGAGGAAGTATTGTTGTTGGCAGTCGAGCCCTTGTTGAGGTCGTTGATGATGGACACCACCTGGGCGGCGGAGGCGTACTTGAGCTTGACCACCGCCACTTCCTGGTCGCCGGCCTTGTCCACCCGCTGGATGATTTGGCCGATACGGTCCACCACGCCACTGCGGCCAGTGACGATCAGCACGTTGGAGTCATCGTAATGCACCACGTTGCCGGCACCGGCGTTGTCCACCAGTTGGCGCAGTAGCGGCGACAGTTCCCGCACCGCCACGTTATGCACCTGGAAGACCCGGGTGATCATCTCGTCACCGCCTTCCTTGCCAAGCTTACCGTCCACCACCGGGATGGCGCCGGTCTTGGCGTCTTTGGCTTTGACCACCTTCAGCACGCCGTTGGGCATTTCCACTACCGCAAAGCCATACACGTCCAGCACGTTTTGGAAGAACTGGTAGTACTCATCGGCGCTCATTTGGTCGTAGGAGCGCACGTCGATTTTGCCGCGCACCGACGGGTCAACCACGATGGTTTTCTTCAGTACCGCCGACACGGTAGAGATGAATTCGTTGATGTCGGTGTCGCGGAACTGGGCAGAATAGGTATTGGGCTTGGCCGATTCGGCGGCCTGCAACGGCAGGGCCGGGGCACTCAGCAAAGATGCCAGCAGCATGGCCGCCAGGGTCGGCTTGAGGCCTTTATTGATGACCATAGGTTTTCCTTTATTCTTCATGGCGGTCATTGCGCAATATTGATGTTCAGGCTCATGGGCTGGCCACCGCGCTCGATGTCGAGGCTCAGGCTGTCGAGCCCTTGCAACTGGCCGAGGATATCCAGGGCCTGGGCCGGGTCGCTCAAGTCATAGCCATTGATGGATTTGACCAAATCGCCGCTTTCGAGCCCCAGCTGCTTAAACATGGCCGGGTCGCGGCCAGGCGCAACCCGGTAACCGGTAATGTTGTCCCCTTCGCGGGCCGGGCTGAAACGCACCAGATCGCCAATGGACTGCGGGTTGTCACGGACCTGCCTTAAGGTGGCTTTCACTTCGGCAGCCGGCACCGTAGCGGTGGGAGCAGGTTTGCGACCCGCAGGGGCTGCCAGCACCGACAACGGTTGGTATTCCTTGCCGTCCACCATCAGCGCTTCGGTCTTGCCGCTGTTATCCAGCAGCACCCTGTCCCAGAGGATGCGGGCCACCTTGGCGCGGGTGCCTTTGATGTCGTCACCGACCCGGTAGGCCATCTGGCTGCCCTGGCTTTCGATAATGGCCACGCCGCTGCCGGTATGGCTTTCGGCCACCAGGCCGGTAAGGCGCAATTTCAGGCGAGTTTCCGGGGCGTCCACCAGTTGCTGGGCAGGCTGGGCCTGCTCGGCGCCCACATCGGCCACCCCGAACATGGGGTAACCATTCAGGCCACTCAAATCAAGGTCGGTGCCAGAAGCGTTATCCTGCTGGGGCTGCCAGGGCGATGGCCCTGGGGTAGGTGTCAGCAGTAGCCACACCAGCCCTGCCAGCAGCCACAAGGCCACCATGGCGGGCACTATCGTCAGCCACCTGCGCAAAGCAGATTCGGGAAGACGCCGGGCCAGAGTGCCGGCGCGCTCAAGAAGTAATTCAGAATTCATTATCTTTACAGCTCCCTGCATAACCCCACATCCATGGTGGAAGCTGCGACCCCTTCAAAAAGTGATGCGCAAAATGTGCACTAATTGTTTCTAATTGGTTTATCAACAGCAACTTGCTAGTTAAAACCATGGCTTTGGCAATTGCAACGCAAGCCTTGGCGTTTCCAGAGTAAAGTCTCAGCATGACGACCAAGTTGCAATAGATGGATAAGACAGGTTCACCCCATGGTGAGACCCTGCCCACAAAACTGCATCTGCGCCTGATCTTGGTCATAATGCCCCAAGCAAGTGAAGGTGCCTATGACTGACAAGCAAAACGATCAAAAAGTTCGCCTGGACAAATGGCTCTGGGCAGCCCGGTTTTTCAAGACCCGCTCCCTGGCCCGCGCCCAGGTGGAAGGGGGTAAGGTGCATTACAACGGCAACAGGGTAAAAGCGGCAAAAATCGTGGAAGTGGGGGCCCTGGTCAAACTCTGGGCCGGCAGTGACGAAAAAGAAGTGGCTGTCCTGGCGCTGACCGAGACCCGGGGCCCGGCCAGCGTTGCCCAGCAGCTCTATGAAGAAACAGCCCAAAGCGCCGAAAAAAGAGCCAAAAATGCCGAGGCGCGCAAGCTCAATGCCCTGTACAATCCGCACCCCGACAGCAAGCCGGACAAAAAGCAGCGCCGGCAGCTGAGAGATTTCAAGCATCAGGAGTAACCATGGCCCAAGACAAGCTGTATCGCTTTGTGTTTGAAAACGCACAGGTAAGGGGCGAACTGGTCCAGCTCGACGAGAGCTTTGAGGCCATCATCGCCAACCACAACTACCCGCAGCCCATCCAGCGCCTGCTGGGCCAGCTGATGGCAGCCACCAGCCTGCTGACGGCAACGGTCAAATTCGAAGGCGAAATCACCGTGCAGCTGCAAGGGGACGGCCCGGTCAGCCTGGCGGTGATCAACGGTACTCACCAGCAGGTATTGCGCGGTGTGGCCCGCTATCAGGGTGAAATACCTGACGGCACCCTGGCCGAGATGGTAGGCAAAGGCTACCTGGTGATCACCATTTCCCCCAAAGACGGCGAGCGCTATCAGGGTGTTGTTGGCCTGGAAGGGGACAACCTAGCCCAAGTGCTGGAAGGCTATTTTGCCAACTCCGAGCAGCTGCCTACCCGGCTTTGGCTCTTTGCCGAGGGCCAAAAGGCCGCCGGCATGATGCTGCAGGTGCTGCCTGCCGCCGAGGACGAGGAAAGCCAGTTCGAACACCTGACCACCCTTACCGACACCATCAAGGCCGAAGAGCTGTTCGAGCTTGGCGCCGAAGATGTGCTGCACCGCCTGTTCCACCAGGAAGAAGTGCGCCTTTTTGAGCCGCAACCGGTGAGCTTTAAGTGCACCTGCTCCCGCGAGCGCTGCGAGAGCGCCCTTATCTCCCTGGGTCAGGATGAGGTTGAAAAGCTGGTCGCCGAGCACGACGGCGCCCTGGACATGGACTGCGAATACTGCCGCAAGCAATACCGCTTCGACAGCGTCGATGTGGCCGGTATTTTCGCCGGTGCCAAAGACGCCCCCCAAAGCACCCAGTAAAAAGCGCCAAACGGCAGATAGTAAAAGACCACCTTCTTAGAAGGTGGCTTTGAGAGAAGGCCCCCTAGAAGGGGGCTTTCGTCTTTATGAGCCCGCTGACAGTAGTTCTAGCTGTTCTGACTCTTTCTCTTTTTTCTCTTGGTGACGCACATAACGTCTGATTATCGCTCCATTCACACCGACTGAGTCCACAAAGTACCCTCTCGACCAAAAGTGGTTTCCCCAAAGTTTTTGCTTGCGCAGGTATGGAAACTTATTGAACAACCGTATTGCGCTACGCCCCTTCAAGAAACCCATCAACTCCGATATCGACAATTTTGGCGGAACACTTACCACCAAATGGACATGGTTCACTTGGACATTCAACTCCAATACCTCGCACTGTTTCATGCTGCAGTACACGTAGATACTTCGGTAGACCTCTTTTCCTACATTGTTCTTCAAAATCCGGTGAATAGCCCCGACTTGACGATCACCACCTCCATAGGAGGTGGTTTAACGCTGAAAAAGAAAAGGCCCCTTGCGGGGCCTTTTTTATGGGCGAGATTTATCAGGCCTTACGGCGACGCATCCACATCAGAGGCGCCATCAGCAGGGCCAGGATGCCGAAGGCACCGCCACCGCCGCCACCAGAGTTGGTGTTGGGCTTAGCAGATACGTTAACGGTGACGGTACCGGTTACCGACTCGTTACCTTCTGCGGCATAGCTGAAGCTATCAGTGCCGGTAAAACCCTCACTGGGCGTATAGGTTGCAACGCCAGAGGAGTCAACAGACAAGGTTCCATTGGAGGGTTCAGTAGTGATAACCACCTTCTCTGCCGGATCAACTTGAATAGGTGACAAAGCCTTAGCGTCAACACCTGTAGCTGTCAGTGTCGAGGAAATCACTGGGCGAGAGCCATGGATATGAGAGGGCAGGTTAATAGTTACCGGCCCCGTCACAACAGCAGCCACATCGTCTACAACGATGGCGTCAGATACCAGATTGTAATCAAGTTGAACCTTTCCGCCATCCTGATATGTCAGACCGTAGCTTGAGCCTGACGCAGGAGCCGTGCCAGTTCCATCGATATACAGATTGCTACCCCTAGCGCCACTGGCATCTTGGACACCGGCAGTGACATAAGTCGGCATGGCATCCATGCTGACGTAATGTACGAAGGCAGCATCGGCATCCAATTGCAGCAGTACCTGGAAAGTGTACTTACGACCACTGGTATCACCGTACTCGGAGATATCTTTCCACTCAAAGACCAGATAGTCGTTGGTACCATCATTGATGATTTGGTAGTACCACTTGCCGGTATTGGTCAGATCCAAGTCGGTCCAGAACGGAGCCAGCACGGCACCGCTGATCTTGGAGCTTGGCATGCTGTCATTGTAATAGGGAGCCGTTACAATGGCGCCGTTGAAAGCAACATAACCGTTGGCACTAAGAGTAATGCTGGTAACAGCTTTACCCATAAACTGAATACCAAGACCAGCAGCATTTAAGCTTACGGTCCCTTCATCACAATCACTGCACGCGATTTCAAACGGATCGAAACCATCGGTCAGAGAAGGCAAGCTGTCCAGCCAAGCAGGACCAGCCGCCAGGTTGGCGAAAGACTTGTTAAGGGTACCAGTCCAGGTCATGGTTTTGGTTGCAGCGTCATAACCAAAGCTGTCCTGGGTTGCACCAGACTCGGTTGCTTCGGGGGTACCATTAACATCCAGTCCCTCAGGCAGAACTACTTTCACAGTCGCAGTACCGTCGAAACCGTTGTTGGATACCTGAGTCTGCGCAGCAAGCTCACCACCAGCAGTCATAACACCGCCAGTAGAGCTCAGCGCGGTCGCGTCAGTACTGTTACCGGAGTATATAGCCACCGGCATATGCGCCGTAGGCAGGTTGCCGTCGGCATCAGTCCAGGTAATGGTTCCGAAGTGCCATTCATCCTTGGTCGCAGAAGTGGCATCAACATTCAGCACAAAGGAGCCAGTGGCACCGGCTTCCAAGCTCATGGTAGCGCTGGACAGGGTTGCAGTGATGCCAGCATCTTTAAAGCTGACGGTGCCGGTCCAGTTGACGGTGTCGCCAGCCAAGCTGGTGGTATCAACGGTAAAGGTGCAGGTGGTCATACAGCCCGGGCCAGAGATGGAGACCGGTGCCACTGCCAAGCCGGCATTGATGGCTTTGGATACATCAATGCGGCCGGCACCCATGGCAAAGGGTGAAGCCTGTGTCTCACCGTCATCGTCTTTGACTTCGGTAGTGCTGGTGGTGGTCAAAGCGGCTTTTACCTCCGCCGGAGTCCAGTCACTATGCGCCGCCAGAACCAAGGTTGCCGCGCCTGCCACATGGGGACTGGCCATAGAGGTACCGGTCAGGGAATCAAAGACAGGGTCAGTACCACCAATACCCAACTCATCTGGAGAGAATGCCGACAGAATGTTGGTACCGGGGGCAGCCAGGTCAGGTTTGATAAAGCTATTGTCGCCATTAGGGCCACGTGAAGAGGAGCTGTTCATCACATCAACCAAAGCGCTATCCACAAAGGAGTGAACAGCAGGATCCAGGGTGACATTGATAGAACCGGTGCCCATGGCAGCCAGCACTTTCTCAGCGTCGGCTTGGCTGAGCATCACGCCGAAAATGGTGGATTCATCCATGGACATCTGAACAACACCACCGCCGTTGTCATAGACAACCAGGCCTTTGGCACCAGCAGCCTCGGCATTGGCAGCTTTGACAGTAAAGTTACAGCTGCCGCGGGAGATAAAGGCAAAACTATCGACAAAGGTTTCTGCCGGGAAGGCATCACACCCTTCGGCATTTGCGGCATCAATGTTGGCAGCGGCAACCAGAGGCGCAGTGAGATCCGCCGCAGCCAAGCTGGACAGCTGCACCGAAGAGCTGCCTTCTACCATCTGCAAATTACCGATACCATCGACATTCATTTCCTGGACAAAGCTGCGACCAGTCTGGGTGTTAGCTACGGTAATGCCAGACTCGACGCAACCCGGGCAACCGATGGTTTGGGCACCGTTGCCGTCGTTACCGGCGGCGCTTACTACCACTACGCCAGCCGCTTCGGCATTTTCAAAGGTGGTTTTGTAAGCGCTATTGTTCGGATCGCCACCAGCACCACCACCCCAGGAGTTGTTGATAACGTCAGCGCCATCGTTAACAGCATCTTCAACAGCAGCCATCAGGCTCAAAGTTGAGCCTGATGCGGTGGTAGCTCCCTGATACAGGGCCTTGTACACCATCAGATAGGCACCGGGAGCAACCCCTGATAGGGCATAATCAGTGCCTTTGTAGTCTGCGGTAACAGGCATACCCACGGCAGTGCCAGCAACGTGGGTACCGTGACCGTTCCAGCCCAACGGCTTGTCGGTGTATTCCTCGGCAATGGTGCTGGACAGCGCAGGGTAGTAGCGGGCAACGATCAGCTTGTTGTTACAAAAACTGGCGTCAACAGTATGACAGTAGTCATCAGTAGGCAGGGTGCTGGCATCGGGAGCGGTCATGCCGGCATCGTCAAACATCGGGTTTTCCGGACGAATACCGGAGTCTACAACCGCAACGCGCAGGCCTTTACCGGCGGTGGCTTGGCCACCCAAGGCTTCCCAAGCTGCGGGAGCTTTGATAATCGGCAGCGATTGATCCATGTTCACATGGAAAACTTCGTCGCGATAAACGTGTTTAACGTTGGGCAGCTTGCGTAGGGCGTCGACGTCGATGTCATTGCCCTGCACGGCCAAACCGTTAAAGACGGTGTCGAACTTGCGAACAACACTGGCAGAAGGATACAGAGTCTTCAGGGCAGCAGCAGCTTGGGCACGCTCTGAGGCCAATTGGCTCTTAACCGCCTGAGTTGAGCTGGCTGCAAAATCAAGCTTACCACTGGCAGAGCGTGCAACATGGCTACCGCTGCGAGCCGCAACAGGTTCACCGGTCAGTTCGATGATGTAACGATTCGGCACGATCTCACGCAGGGGACCTTTTTGAGCCTTGGTTACTTTGGATTTAGTTATTACGGGATTGTCGAATACAACCTGATGCGGGCTGACCGACAACGCGGCAACAGAAGAAGCAGAAGCCAGCGCCAGGACCAGCGGGCTCAGCTTGAAAGCGGTTTGGAGTTTCAAGGTTTCATTCCTTCTAAGTGTGAAACATCTCTACGGCGGCTCTGCTGGCCGCTCGCAACATCCTTGCAAAGGAACCCATGTATTAACACCAGAAAAATCAACAATCAACAACATGCAAACAAATGAAACCTTTGCTCACACTTTTGTATTAAAGATGTATAAGAAACACATTATGTAACCCGACCTGAAAGTCTTTCATTTTCGTGACTGCTCGGCGTTCTCTCCCCCTCACCTTTGGGCTACAATGCCGCCAGAAAACAGACAGACAAATCCCTACAGCTAGACACTACGTACCCTAGGAGCCATCCCCCATGAGTCAGATCGATCTGGGCCAGTACGGCATCAATGCCGTCCAGGAAATCGTTTACAACCCCTCCTTTGAGCAACTTTTCATCGAAGAAACCCGCGAAGACCTCGAAGGCTATGAAAAGGGAGTGGTTACCAGCCTGGGGGCTGTGGCCGTGGATACCGGTATCTTTACCGGCCGTTCTCCGAAGGACAAATACATCGTTCGCGACGACACCACCAGGGATACCGTCTGGTGGAGCGATCAGGGCAAAAACGACAACAAGCCCATCAGCACCGAGGTGTGGAACGATCTTAAAGGCCTGGTTACCGAGCAGCTGTCCGGCAAGCGCCTGTTTGTGGTGGACACCTACTGCGGCGCCAACAGCGATACCCGCCTTAGCGTTCGCTTCATCACCGAAGTGGCCTGGCAGGCGCACTTCGTGAAAAACATGTTTATCCGCCCCACGGAAGCAGAACTGAAAGACTTTCAGCCTGACTTTATCGTCATGAACGGCGCCAAGACCACCAACCCCAACTGGGAAAAGCAGGGTCTGAACAGCGAAAACTTCGTGGCCTTCAACCTCACCGAGCGCATGCAGCTCATCGGCGGCACCTGGTACGGTGGCGAGATGAAAAAGGGCATGTTCTCCATGATGAACTACCTGCTGCCGCTTAAGGGCATCGCCTCCATGCACTGCTCTGCCAACGTGGGCAAAGACGGCGACGTAGCCATTTTCTTTGGTCTGTCCGGCACCGGCAAGACCACCCTGTCCACCGACCCCAAGCGTGAGCTGATTGGCGACGACGAGCACGGCTGGGACGACGACGGCGTGTTCAACTTCGAAGGTGGCTGCTACGCCAAGACCATCAACCTGAGCCAGGAAGCCGAGCCGGATATCTATAACGCCATCCGCCGCGACGCCCTCTTGGAAAACGTTACCGTGCGCAAAGACGGCAGCGTTGACTTCGACGACGGCTCCAAGACCGAGAACACCCGGGTTTCCTACCCCATCTACCACATCGATAACATCGTCAAACCGGTGTCCAAGGCCGGCCACGCCAAGAAGGTTATTTTCCTGACCGCTGACGCCTTCGGGGTACTGCCGCCGGTATCCAAGCTCACCAAGGCCCAGGCCGAGTACTACTTCCTGTCCGGCTTCACTGCCAAGCTGGCCGGCACCGAACGTGGCGTTACCGAACCCACTCCCACCTTCTCCAGCTGTTTTGGTGCCGCTTTCCTGAGCCTGCACCCCACCAAGTACGCCGAAGTGCTGGTCAAGCGCATGGAAGCGGTGGGCGCCGAGGCCTACCTGGTCAACACCGGCTGGAACGGTACCGGTAAGCGCATTTCCATCAAGGCCACCCGCGCCATCATCGATGCCATCCTCGACGGCAGCATCGAGAACGCCGAGTTCGTGCAGCTGCCCTACTTCAACCTGGCGGTGCCCCAGGCCCTGGCCGGTGTTGAAGATGCCTCCATCCTCGACCCCCGCGCCACCTACAGCGACGCCGCCCAGTGGGATGCCAAGGCTCAGGATCTGGCCCAGCGTTTTGTCAGCAACTTCGAGAAGTTCACCGACAACGCCGAAGGTAAGGCGCTGGTAGCAGCCGGCCCACAACTGTAAGCTAAAAATTGAAAAAGGCCGCGTAAGCGGCCTTTTTTATTGGCGAAAAAAAGCGCACGAGCGTGCGCTTAAAAATACGGAAAAAGAGCTTTTCGTTTTACTATCTTGTTGATTTAAAAAACCTATTTAAGATCTCAGGCCTGCTTTGCTAGTTTAGAGCAATCACTCAGCCGGAGGTCACCCGTGCAACCGAAAGCCAATAAAGCCCTGATTGTTGAAGGCGGCGCCATGCGCGGTATCTTTGCCGCCGGGGTGCTGGACAGCTTTATCCAGCAACAGCATTACGCCTTTGACCTGATCCTGGCCGTCTCTGCCGGCGCCACCAATTCGGTGGGTTATCTCAGCCGCCGCCAGGGCCGCAGCCGCAAAATCATCACCCGCCTTGCCACCACCCGCCGCTTCTTCAATCCCCGGCGCTTTGCCCTTGGCGGCCACCTTACCGACGTGCATTGGCTCTGGCACGAGTCGCGCAAACTGCTGCCGCTGCACCTCGATTGCCTGACCAAGGGCCCACAACTGGTGGCGGTGGTCACCGACGTGCTCAGTGGCGGTGCCCGCTACATGAGCGTAACCCCTGACAACCTCGACCAGGTGATGCTGGCCACCTGCGCCCTGCCCATCGCCTTTAAAGAGATGCCACAAATCGACCACCAGCCCTTTACCGACGGCGGCATGGCCGACTCCATACCGGTGCAGGAGGCCTACCGGCGCGGTGCCCGCGACTTGACCGTGGTGCTGTCCCATCCCCTTGGCTATCGCATGAAGCCAAGCCGCCTGCCCTGGCTGACCCAGCACCTCTTTCGCGACCACCCCGAGCTTGCCCAAACCCTGCTGGACAGGGCCAACCACTACAACGCTGCCCTGGATTTCATCGCCCATCCCCCGGCGGACTGCCAACTGAGGGTCATCGCCCCGCCCCAGGATTTTGCCGTGGGCCGCCTGACCATGGACAAAGCCAAGCTCGACGCCGGTTACCTGATGGGGCTGGGTGCAGGCCGTGATTACCTGGCCATGGAGCAGCGCCTGGCCAAGAGCGCCTAGCGAAACACCGAGGGCACGGCGCCGGTCCAGCGTTTAAAGGAGCGGCGAAAGTTGTGTACGTCCGAGTAACCCAGCCGCTGCGCCAGCACCTCGTTGGGCAGCTGGCCGTAACAAAGCCAGTGCAGGGCCCGAAGCTTTTTCACCTGGTCACCACATTGGCCAAAGCTGGTGCCCTGGGCCTTGAGCTGGCGCTTGAGGCTGGCGGGGCTGAGCCCGGCACGGGTTGCCACCTGCTCTAGCCCCAGCTGCGCCGTTAAATGCCGGTGCTGTAGCCTGGCCAACCATTCCAGTAACCCCAGGGGCGCAAGCTCGGCCACCATGGCAGCTTTGGCGTCGGCAAAGGCGGTGGCATCCGCCTCGGCAAAGCCTGCTTGCCACCAGCTGCGCGGCAGGCTCAGGCAGTCTTGCTCGGCGCCGAATCTCAGCGCCAAGCCAAGGTGGGCCTGGTAATGGTGCAGCCCTTTGGGAGTCTTTTGGCTAAGGCTGATCTCAAGGGCCTGGCGCCCGTTAAGCTGCAAACGCAGCAAGGCGCTCAGCAGCCCCAAGGTCACCTGGCAGAAAAACGCCCTCGCCTCCCCCAGCCCCACCGCGTCTTGCAGATAGAGATAAAGCCGGTCATGGCTGGCCTCCAGGCGCAGGTATTGCAGCAACTGCCATTGGCTTCGGTAGCGGGCCAGCCCCATCAGGGCCCGGCGAAGATCCGGCGCGGCGCGCAGCAGGTTTGCCAAGGGGTGGTCTTGGCGTAGCAGGTGGTGGCCCACCAGAAAACCCAGTTCGCCCTGGGGCAGCAGCTTTTGTGCCTGGCAAGCCAGGCGCACCAGTTGCGCCGGGCTTATCAGCGGGTCGCCCTCAAAAATACCGGTGCCCCTCAATAACCGTTCGGGGGCCACGCCCCGGCGCTCGGCCACGGTAACAATGGCCTTGGCCTGCAAGGCCGGCAGCTGTTTGTCGTCACTGCCAAACCAGGGGCGCATCAGGCTTCCCTGGCAAAGGGGCCGGGCCCTTTGTCCTTGTCCAGTTGCACCTGCAGCCGCGCCAGCAGGGTATCGACACTATCGGCCGTCCCTGCTTGCAACAGCTCGGTTTTCAGGCTGACCCTGTTGCCAAGCCAGGGCCGCTCCTGCAGCTGCCGAGACAGGGCTTGCCCCAGTGCGCGCGCCTCACCGGCGCCGGTGCCAGGCAGCAGGGCCACGAAGCGGTCTCCTCCCAGGCGGCACAGCAGATCCTGGGGGCGCAGCCCGGCCAGCAAGAATTCCGCGAGGCCTTTCAATGCCTTATCGCCAGCCAGCTCACCGTGGCGCAAATTGAAACGGCCAAAGCCGCGAATGTCCCAGGCCAGCAGCGTGAGCGGCTTGGCCCCTTGCTGGTGCAGCCCCAATTCCCGCTCCAACACCAGTTGCAGGTAGGGCTGGGTATAAAGGCGGGTGAGCGGGTCCACCAACTGGTGCTCGCGAAAGAAATGTTCACGGCTTTTGAGCTGGGCACTGATGGCAAGCTGCTCGCGATGCCAGCCCCACAGCCCCCAAGTGAGCATGGCCAGGCCAAAGGGCGCGGGCAGGCTCTCGGTCCAGCTCATCAGGTGGCTGCCTTCGGGGTAGTGGAGGAATTCGTCCAGCCAATCGAGCCAGCTGGAGCAGCAGAACATCAGCCCGCCACTAAAAAGCAGCAAAGTCACTCGGCCATGGGGGCGGCTTTTGAGCACCATCAGCACCCAGGCGAGGCTGACCAGCAGCACGCAGCCTTCTCCCACCACGTCTAGCCAGTCGATTAGCGCCCAGGGCTTGAGCTCGCCCATATGCCGGGCAAGGGCGCCCAGCGCCAGCAGGATAAGGAAGGTCAGCAGCAGTTTGAGTTTGTGTCGAGACATAGGCACTCCTAAGCCCATTGTCTTGGCTGCTTTTTACAAAAAGGTGACAGCGCCGCGAAGCCCTGAGCCGATCGGACCCGGGTCAGCCCGGCTCAGGCTGTTGCATCGGCCCAGGCCCCTAAAAACGTTAAGGCAGGCTTAAGGCCGAAAAACTGCAACCACATTGTCACATAGGGCTTTCAGAGTCGGCGCCAGACTTATTCAGCGGACCCGACATCATGAAAAAAGCACCCTTGTTTGCAGTGACGGCTCTGGCTTTGTGTGCCCAGGCCTGGGCTGACGGCCGAATTCAGGGCCAGTTGCAGGACGGCGCCGGCCAAAAACTCATCGGCGCCACCATCCACCTGGAAAACAGCCCCTATCGCACCCAAACCGGCCCCGAAGGCCGCTTTGTACTGCCTTCGGTTCGAGAGGGCCAGTACCAGCTTTTGATCCAATATCCGGGCCTGGCCAGCGAAACCCGCACCATTGACGTGCAAGACGAGCACACCCTGGAGTTGCCCCTGACCCTTGCCGCCAAGGTAGAGCGCATCACGGTGGTGGGCCAGGTGGCCAGCCTTGGCCGCGCCCTTAATATCCAGAAAAATGCCGACAACATCGTTACCGTGGCCTCGGCTGACGGCATAGGCCAATACCCCGACGACAACGCCACCGAGGCGCTGCAGCGGCTGCCGGGCATTTCCATCGAGCGCGACCAGGGCGAAGGGCGCTTTGTGCGCATCCGCGGCCTGGCGCCGGATCTCAACACCGTAACTTACAACGGCGCCAACATCCCGGCGCCGGAGTCGGGCCGCCGCGCCGTGGCGCTGGATGTCATTCCCTCTGATCTGCTGGGCACCCTGGAAGTGGCCAAGAGCCTGACCCCGGAAATGGACGCCAACACCCTGGGCGGCAACGTGGAAATGAAGAGCCTGACCGCCTTTGACCACGACGGCCGCTTCTTCAGCTTCACCGCCGAGGGCAGCTACAACAAGCTCAGGGACAAAACCAGCCCCAAGGCCTCTGCCGCCTGGTCTGACACCTTTGACCTTGGCAGCCAGGTCGACGCCCTGGGTATTGCCCTCGCCGCCAGCTATTACGACCGCAAGTTTGGTTCCGACAACGTTGAAACCGGCGGCGCCTGGGACGGCGCCCTGCTGGAAGAAACCGACATGCGTGACTACAGCATCTCCCGAAAGCGCAAGGGCTTGGCCGCCAACATCGACTACCGCCCCAGCGACAACCACCAGTTTTACCTGCGCGGCCTCTACTCCCAGTTCAAGGACCACGAGACCCGCCAGTCCTACAGCGCCGAGTGGGAAGATGCCGCCGAGCCGGGGGTGGACGGCCCGGCCGACCTGACCCGCGCCCTTAAAGACCGCGTCGAAGACCAGTTCATTAAATCCTTGAGCGTCGGCGGTAAGTCCAACTGGCAGGACTGGACCCTCAAATACCAGCTTTCCACCAGCAGCGCCGAAGAAGAGCTGCCCTTTGGGGTCAAGGCCGCCAAGTTCGAATACAGCGGCAATATCCATTACGCCAGCGGCGATAAGCCGGTATTCGAGGGCGATGACAGCCTGCTGGACGCCGCCAATTACCAGCTCGGCAAAATCGAGATGTACCAGCACGACGCCACCGACCATAACCGCAGCGTCAGGGCCGATTTGACCCGCCACCTGGATTTGGGCGCCAGCACCCTGGATATCCAGGGCGGCATCAAGCTCGGTGAGCGCAAGAAGGACATGGACGAAGACACCTTCACCTACAAAAAGCTGGCCATCCCAGACACCCTCGCCGATTACGCTGGCGCCAACGCCGACTACGGCCTGGCGCCCTTCGGACCCACCATCAGCACCAGCGCCATTCTGGCCGCCATCAGCGGCTACGACAGAGCCGACTACCGCGACGACGTGGATTCCTTGATCAACGACTACCACGTCAAGGAAGACAACAAAGCGGCCTACCTGATGGCCACCAGTCGCTGGGACGACTTACTGCTAGTAGGCGGCCTTCGCTATGAGAAGACCCGCCGCGACACCCGTGGCTACAGCATCTTTGAAGACCAGGACGACGCCGCCACCGTCAGCCAGTACCACAAGGACGAAGACCGCTGGTTGCCGTCGCTGAACCTCAAATACAACCTGGACGACGACACCCTGGTGCGGGCCGCCTACTCCAACTCCTTTGTGCGCCCCACCTATGACCAGTTGGCACCCGGCCTCTACCGCGAAGGGGACGCCGGCGATTTTGAAGCCGAATTCGGCAACCCCGAGCTTCGCTCCATGACCAGCGCCAACTACGACTTAAGCCTTGAGCACTACAGCGGCGATATTGGCGTGGCCAGCATCGGCGCCTTCTACAAGGACATCAAACACTTCATCTACCGGGCCGACTTGGCCGGTTCTGCCGGCTTTGAGGACTACGACCAGGCCCTGACCTACATCAACGGCAACAGCGCCGACTTGTACGGGGTCGAGCTTAACTTCGTGACCCGCTTTGACAGCCTGCCGGCGCCCTTCAACCACCTTATTTTCTCGGCCAACGGCACCTGGACCGACTCCACCGCCACCTTAAGCTGGGACAGCGGCAGCCGCGACCTGCCCTTCCCCAGCCAATCCGACAAGACCGCCAATCTGGCCCTGGGCTACGACGACGGCACCCTGTCGCTGCGCATCTCTGGCGCCTACCAGTCCAAATACCTGCTGGAAGTGGACGATGTCACCGACAGCCGTTACGACCTCTACGCCGACTCGCACCTGCAGTGGGACTTTATCGCCAAGTGGTCCGCCACCCCCAACCTGCAACTGTCCTTCAAGGCGCTGAACCTTAACGACGAGCCCTACTACGTCTACACCGGCCGCTCGGCCCTCAACGCCCAATACGAAACCTATGGCCGCAGCTTCCAGTTGGGCCTGCAGTACCACGCGTTTTAATAAGGAATGGCCATGAAAGCATTACTAACCCTGACCCTCTTGGCCCAAGGCGCCCTGGCAAGCCAGCTGCCCTACCAAGGCAGCGAGCTAGACATCAGCCAGCAGGGCCTTAGCTGGCAAGGCAAGACCCTGGTCAAAGGCGCGGTGGACCCGGTCAACCTCAGCCAGGACGGCGCCTTGTTGATGGCGGTAGATAAGGCCGACCAACAGCTGCGCCTGTGGCAGGGGGCCAAAGAAGTATTCTCGGCGCCGGTTACCGACCGGGTGGTGGAAGCAGTATGCAGCTACCAAAGCCCAAGGGACGGCAGCCTGCATCTTTTTATCCTCGACGACAGGGGCAGCGGCGAGGAATGGCTGGTAAAAACCAGCCACTGGCTCAAGGCGCCCAAGCGGCTGCGCACCCTGAATATTCCTTATAAATCCACGGCCTGCGCCACCGACAGCGCCTCGGAATCGCTCTTTATCAGCGAAGACGACCAGGCCCTGTGGCGCTACAGCGCCGAGCTCGAAGCAGAGCCCAAACGCCAGTTGCTGGACGCCGCCGCCCCCTTTGGGGCGCTTAGTGGCGAAACCAAAGCCTTGGCGGTAAGGCCCGACGGCCTGCTGGTGCGCCTGGGCACCCACAGCCTCGACCTTTACCCCAACGCCACCCGCCCCAAAGCCCCCGAGCAAGGCACCCAGCGCTTGACGCTGAGTAAACCCGGCGCCGAGCTGCTGGCCGTCAACGGCGATAGCGCCAATCTGGGGGGCACAGTGCAGGCGCTGCCGAAACTGGCAGTCAGCCACTATCAGGCGCCGGTCATTGCCGAGGTGCAGGCCATCTCTCAAACCCTGCCGGCCGATCGCATCGGTGATGCCATGGACGACCCGGCCATCTGGGTTAACCACCAGCACCCCGAGCAAAGCCGGGTGCTTGGCACCGACAAACGCGGCGCCCTGGAGGTGTATGACCTCAATGGCAAACGCCTGCAGCGGCTGGCCGTGGGCCGGGTCAACAACGTGGATGTGCGCCAGGGTTTTCGCCTTGGTGGCAAGACCGTGGATATCGCCACCGCCAGCCACCGCGACCATAACGCCATCAGCGTCTTTGCCATCGCACCGGACAGCGGCGACGTCAGCCTACTGGGGGAAGTACCCACTCCCCTTAAAGACATCTACGGCCTTTGCATGTACCAACCCCAAGGGCAGTTGCAGGTGTTTGTGAACGACAAGAACGGCCGGGTGCTGCAATACCGCCTGGACGACAACCAGGGCGCCATTAAAGGCACCCTGGTGCGGGATTTTCGCGTTAACACCCAGCCCGAGGGCTGTGTGGCCGACGACAAGCGCGGCCGCTTTTTCCTGGGAGAAGAAGACGTAGGCATCTGGGCCTTTAACGCCGACGACACCCAGGCGCCCGCTGGCACCCTTATCGCCAAGGTCGGCCCCATGCTCCACGCCGACGTAGAAGGCCTGGCCCTTTGGCAAGGCCAGCGGCCCATCTTGGTGGCCTCCAGCCAGGGTAACGACAGCTACGTGGCCTACAGCGCCCTGCCCCCCTACCAGCTGCTGGGCCGCTTTCGCATCGGCCTTAACAGCGAAGCGGGCATCGACGGCACCAGCGAAACCGACGGCATCGACATCACCAGCCTCGCCCTTGGCAAGGCTTACCCCCAAGGCCTGCTGGCGGTGCAGGACGGGCGCAAACGCCTGCCCGAGCAAGGCCAGAACTTCAAACTGGTGCCCTTCGATGCGGTGCTGAAATTACTCCAACAATAAGCATCGTCTTACCCCTTTTGGCAGGCCCCGCGCCTGCCTTTTTATTTTCCGAGCCAGTCCCGGTAGAAATCCACAAAGGCGCGGACCCTAGCGGGGATAAAAGCGCCGGGGGGGAAGACGGCGTAAATGCCGCCACTCGGTAGCCGCCAATCGGGTAGTAGCGGCACCAGCTCTGGGTCCAGCTGCTGGCCGAAATGGCCAATCACCGAAACCCCGGCGCCGGCCTTGATAAGGCTGATAAGGGCGGCGGTGTTGTCCACCTTGAGGCGGCTGTGCAGCTGCACCTGATGGGTTTCCCCCGGGCGGGTGAAGGTCCAGGTCAGGGCGCTGGGTAACGGGGTGAATTCGAGCCAGCGGTGCTGGCCAAGTTCGCTGGGATGCTCCGGGTTGCCGTGCGCCGCCAGGTAGTCTTTTGAGCCCACCAGCAGCTGCTCGAAGGTGCCGAGCTTCTGGGCCCGCAGGCTTGAGTCTTTGAGCCAGCCCATGCGGATGGCCACATCAATCCCTTCCCGCACCATGTCTGCCACCTTGTCGCCGCTGCGAAGCTCGATGGTCAGCCCCGGATGGCGCTCACCAAAGGCGGCGGCAACCCTAGCCAACTGATGACTCATATGGTCTACCGGCGCGGTGATCCGCAAGGTGCCGCTCAGCGCCTGGGCGCTGCTGCCCACTTCCTGCACCGTTTCCCCCAGCCTTGCCAGCAGCGGCTTGCTGCCAAGATAAAGCTGCTGGCCAGCGTCGGTGAGGGTGATTTGCCGGGTGGTGCGGGTAAAAAGCGCGACCCCCAGCCGCTGCTCCAGGGCGCGGATGCTCAGGCTGATCTTGGTCTTGGTGCACCCCAGGCGCTCGGCGGCGGCGGTAAAAGACCCGGCTTCCACCGTGGCGATGAAAAGCGGCAGGTTGTTGAGGTCGAGTTCGCTGGCCACGGCAACACCGTTATCAATTTAATAACAATGAATTATTGATTGCAGCGTTTTTCAAATCAATAACCCGACTCACAATGGCGCCATCAACGTCAGACAACGAGGAATACCCCATGAAAATTGCCCTGATCGGTGCCAGCGGTTTTATCGGTTCTGCCCTGCGTGAAGAGGCCCTGAGCCGCGGCCACAGCGTTACCGCCCTGGTCAGCCGCCCCGAGCGCCTGGCTGCCATGCCGGGCCTGACCGTGGTTAAAGCCGACGTGCAGGACACCCAGGCCCTGGCGGCGCAGCTTGGCGGTTTTGACGCGGTGCTGAGTGCCTTCTCCGGCCACGCCCAACAAGACATCCAAGGCTATTACGCCAAGGGTTTTGACAGCATCCTGGCCGCCGCCAACACCGCTGGCGTCAAGCGCCTGCTGGTGGTGGGGGGCGCCGGCTCCTTGGAAGTGGCACCGGGCCAGCTGCTGATTGATTCCCCCGCCTTCCCCGCCGAATACAAAGCCAGCGCCGAAGGCGCCCGCTACGCCCTGAACAAGCTGCGCGGCCAATCCGAGGTCACCTGGACCATGCTGTCACCGGCCGCCATCATCGCCCCTGGCCAGCGCACCGGTCACTACCGCTTGGGCACCGACCAGCTGCTAGTGGATGGCGAGGGTAACAGCCACATTTCGGTCGAGGATTACGCCAAAGCCATGATTGACGAGATGGAAAGCGCAGACTTTATCAACCGGCGCTTTACCCTGGCCTACTGATCAAAAAACGCCGCGACAGCGGCGTTTTTTTATTTGGCGTCCAGTAGCGCCTTGCTAAAGGCGCTGAGGCTGTCAAGGCCCTGGATGTCATCTTCCCAGAGCGGCACCGTGACCCTCGGCACCTTGCCAAGCCGCGCCTCGATATCCTCCAAGTGGCGCTGCTGGCGCTCGCGGCGCGCCGCCCAAAAGGCGCTGTCGGCGGCGGCCGGTAACACCCGGTTGACCACGGCGCCGGCCACCGGGATCTTCGACTCTTGCAAGGCCGCCACCGCCCGTTCGGTTTCCAGAATGGGCAGCTTTTCCGGGGTCAGCACAAACAAAAAGGCGGTGCGGGCCGCATCGGCCAGCAGGTGGCGGGTGCGGTGAAACAGCCGCTGGCGTTTAAGCAGGGTTTCGGCCAGTTGCTTGCCTTTGTCGTCCAGCCCTTCCAGGGCGTTGTCCTTGGGGTCGCCCATGGGGTTATTGACGCTACGGCCGGGAGTGAGGTGCGACAACACTTGGCCCAGTTTTTCCGAGCGTTTGTTGTGTTTTAACAGGCCGTCGGTCCAGGCCGCCATCACCTCGGGCAGGGACAGCAGCCGCAGGGTATGGCCGGTGGGGGCGGTGTCGAACACCAACAAGTCGTACTGCTCTAGCCCCTCTTCCATCAGCGTGGCCATACGCTCCAAAAGCGCCGCCTCCTGGGCACCGGGGGACTGGCGGGTCAGGCGCAACTGGCGGCTGAGCTCCGCCACCTGATCCGGGCCCACATAGCGGCGCATCTGCCCCAGCACCCGCTCGAGGTAGGCGTCCACTTCGGCGTCGGGGTCCAGCTCCAGCACCGTGAGGTTCGGGGCCAGCATTTTCTCCTTGCCGCCTATGGCTTTATCAAAGGCGTCCGAGAGGCTGTGGGCCGGATCGGTGGACACCAGCAGCACCTTGCGGCCAGCCTCGGCCGCCGCTACCGCCAGCGAGGACGACACCGTGGTTTTGCCCACGCCGCCTTTGCCACCTACCAGCAGCAGCCGTTTTTCAGCAATGAGTTTTTTTAAGTCCAGCGACATCAGCAACACCGGAAGTTATCAAGGGGGGAATGTTCCATGCCCATGCGCTGGTGCCAGTCGTGAAAGCGTTCCAGCAGCAGGGGTTGAAGCTCAAGGCAATACCAGGAGGCCGGGTTGGGCACCCCCATCATCTCGGAGAACACCAGCAGCATGAACAAGTCGTCTTCTTCACGCTTGGCCCGGGCAATGGCGGCGCGGTATGGGGCGTTGTAGTACTGGGCCCCCAGTTCACCGGCCTTTTGGTACCAGAATTTGAGTTTGGATAGGGTTTCTTTCACTTGGGCTGCACTCCTCTTACAAAATACACCGGCGCCACAGGGCGCCGGTTTTTTTGCAGCCAAAACCGGCAGGCTTATTCAGCCTCGGCGGCCTTGCGTTTTTCGTCTTTGAGGGCGGCAGCACACTCCAGGGTAACCAGGATGGCGGCAACCAGCACCACGATATCCAGGCCCAGCAGGAACCATTTCTGCTGGTCGTAGAACCCTTTGAGTTGCAGCAGCAGCGCCGCCAGGGTCATCACCAGCAGGAACACCAAAGGTGCCAGGGTGTAGATGGTGGGCGATTTGCGGCGCACCAGCATCACGGTGATCACCAACAGAGTCAGGCCCGCCAGCAGCTGGTTGGTGGTACCAAACAGCGGCCAAATCAGCAAGCCACCGGAGCCGTCGGCGCCACCGGCACCAAAGGCCAGCACCAGGCAGCTGGCCACCGCCAGCAAGGTGGCCGGCAGGGCTTTGCCCATCCACTTGATGTTATAAATCTCGCCCCACTCCTGGAAGATGTAGCGCTGCAGGCGCAGGCCAGTATCCATGGTAGTGCCGGCAAAGAGCGCGGCCATTACCGTCAGCATGGTGGAGGCCACCGCTGCATCGATACCGGTACCGGCGTGGAGGATGGTGGCGCCGCCGTTAACGAAGGCCAGCACGCCGCCTTTACCGAAGGCGCTGTATACCGCCTGCCAGTCGGCCAGGGAGGCAAAGCCGGCGGTGGCGGCAATGATGGCCGCCAGGGCCAAAGCGCCTTCACCCACGGCACCGAAGTAACCCACAAAGCGGGCGTCGGTTTCCTTGTTGAGCTGCTTGGACGTGGTGCCAGATGCCACCAGGCCGTGGAAGCCGGAGATGGCCCCACAGGCGATGGTCACAAAGAGTAGCGGCACCATCGACGGCGTATTGGCCGGCAGGTCCATGTTGATCATCGGCGCCACCACGCTGGGGTTGGCGATAATCACGGCGGCGTAGAGCAGGATAAGCCCCACGAACAGCTGCAGGCCGTTGATGTAGTCACGGGGCTGAAGCAGCATCCACACCGGCAACAGGGAAGCGATGGCCGCGTACAGGAACAACAGCAAGATCCAGCTGGCTGACGCAGAAAGGCCAAAAGTGCTGTCAGGCAGGGTAATCGGCATCGATGGTCCGACGTAAATCAGTCCATAGAGCACGATAATGCCAATCAGCGACACCCAGGCCAGGTTGAACTTGAAGCGGTAAATCAGCTGGCCAATCACCAGTGCCACCGCCACCGCGCCCCACACCGGTACTACGGCGCCGGGGTTGTTAATCAGCAGCTTGGCGATCACCACCCCGAACACGGCGTTGACCATCAGCAGCACCAGGAAGATGACAATCATAAACACCGCACGGGCCCGCTTGCCCACCACTTCACCGGTGAGCGAACCCACCGATTTAGCGCGGTTGCGGATACTGGCCCAGATGGCGCCAAAATCGTGGACACCGGCAAAGAAGATGGTGCCCAAGGTGACCCACAAGAAGGCCGGCAACCAGCCCCAAATAACGGCGATGGCCGGGCCCACTATGGGCGCCGCCCCAGCCACCGAGGTGAAGTGGTGGCCCCAAAGCACGAATTTGTTGGTAGGAACAAAATCGACACCGTCTTCCATCTCGTGGGCCGGGGTCTTGAAGTTTTCGTCGAGTTTATAGATGTGGTTGGCAATAAAACGGGAGTAGAAGAAATAGCCCAGGGCCATGCCTCCCAACCCCAATACCAGCAATACGATGGCGCTCATGTGCTGTCCTTATCGTTTTCTGCAACATTTGAATAATAGTTGTGTAAGCGTTACACCTTTGCTGCAAAAACGACCCTGGCACAATACGACTTTTCGCTAATGCACCTCGCCAGGCCTTATTCCACCGGGCTTAAGGAAGAAAGCGGCAGGCGGATCTCCACCAGCAGCCCCCCTTGGGTAGATTGGCCCAGGAGAATGCGGCCATGGTAGGAATCGACAATCTTCTTGATGATGGCAAGGCCCAGGCCGGAGCCGTGGGTGCTGCGGGCTTTGTCGCCCCGCTCAAAGGGCATGAACAGCCGCTCGCGCTCGGCCTCGGGAATGCCGGGGCCGTTATCCCCCACCTTGAGCACCAATTCGTTGCTGTTAAGAGACAACCTGGCCTCCACTCTGGCCTCGCCCCGGCCGTAGCGTTCGGCGTTTTCCAAGAGGTTGTAGACAAGCCGCTTGATGGACAGCGGCCTTAGCCACAGCTCGGGAATGGGCTCTACCGCCAGTACGGTGCGCAGCGGCCGCTCAGCAAAGGCGCTGACCGCGTCTTCCAGCAAGGCTTCAACATCCGACGGCTCGGGGCTGTCTTCCCGGTCCTGGCGCACGTAGGCGATGAACTGGTCGATGATGGCGTTCATGTCTTCGATGTCGTCGATGATGCCGTCTTTGAGGTAGCCCTCGGAGCTTTGCATCATCTCGGTGGCCAGGCGAATGCGGGTCAGGGGGGTGCGAAGGTCGTGGGAAATACCGGCCATCAGCAAGGCACGGTCTTCTTCCAATTGCGCCACCCCTTTGGCCATCTGGTTAAAGGCTCGGGTTACCGCCGCCACTTCGCTGGAGCCGACATCGTCAGAAAGCGTTGCCGGGCGCTCGCCGCGCCCCACCTGGTGGGCGGCCACTTCCAGTTTTTTCAGCGGCCGGTTAAGGCGCCGGGCAAAAAGCCAGCCTCCCAGCACCGACAGCACCCCTATCAGCGCCAAATAGAGCGGCAGCGGCGAGAACTGGAAGCCCTCAAAGCCGCTTAGCGGCACCTTCAACCAATACTTGGGGGCCATGGGCGGGCGCACCCAGATATCGAACTGTGTGCCCTGGTTGATGCGCACTTCGGTGGGGCCGCCCAGCTCACGGCCCAGCTCTTCGGAGAGGTAGCTGTAGTAGGTGGCTTGGTCGAGCCCGGCCTTGCGGGCCGATTGCTCGCTATATAGCTCGATGCCGGTGGCCTCGAAAAAACGCTGGCGCATTTCATCGGGCAGCTCCAGCCGCTGGCGGCCATTGATGGGCTCGTCGAGGAACACCACCTTGACCTGCTTGGCCAGCAGATCGTTGATTTGGTCGTAGCTGGGTTTGATGACGTACATCACCACTATGGTGTAGCTGACCAGTTGGTTGATCAGCAGCAGGCCCGCCAGCAGCATCACCGTCTGGCCAAAGGCGGACCGGGGCAGCAGCTTCATGGCCGGGCGCGGCCGTCGGGCACAAACACGTAACCCAGGCCCCAGACGGTCTGGATATAACGGGGGTGAGAAGGGTCCGGCTCAATCATGCGGCGCAGGCGCGAGACCTGCACGTCGATGCTGCGCTCAAGGGCCGAGTAATCGCGGCCACGGGCCAGGTTCATCAGCTTGTCGCGGGAAAGAGGCTCACGGGGGTGGCTGACCAAAGCCTTGAGCACCGCAAATTCGCCGGAGGTCAGGGGCATATGCTCATCGCCCCGGAACATCTCGCGGGTACCGAGGTTGAGGCGAAACTCGCCGAAGGTGATCTCCTGCTCCTCGGTGGACGGCGCACCCGGCGCTTCCATGGTGCGCCGGCGCAGCACGGCGCGGATACGGGCCAGCAATTCGCGGGGGTTAAAGGGCTTGGCCAGGTAATCGTCGGCCCCCAGTTCCAGGCCGATGATGCGGTCCACCTCGTCGCCTTTGGCGGTGAGCATGATGATGGGAATGTTTTCGCCGCGGGAGCGCAGCCGCTTGCAGATACCCAGGCCGTCTTCACCAGGCAGCATCAAATCCAGCACCATCAGATGGAAATTCTCCCGCTCCAGCAAGCGGTCCATCTGCTCGCCATTGGCCACGGCCCGCACCTGGAACTCCTGCTCCATCAGGTACCGTTCCAAAAGCGCGCGCAGGCGCATGTCGTCGTCCACTACCAGGATCTTGGTGCTTTCCTGTGCCATCGTTGTTCTCACCCAGGGCTTAAGCGTCGGCTTTTACTATAAAAAGTTCCGCCAGCAACCACCACTGGCCTTTGTTACAAGTCGTGTCATGGCCAGCCGTGGCCGGATGCCGTTACTTCCCTTGCGGGTAGTGAATGCTAACCACCACAAAAGGCTTGGGGCCGTGGGGGGTGCTGACCATCACTTCGTCGTCCACTTCCTTTTTCAACAGTGCCCGGGCCATGGGGGCGTCGATGGAGATGTAATCCTTGCGGCCGTAAATCTCGTCTGGGCCGACGATACGAAAGCGCAGCAAATCCCCCGCTTCGTTCTCTACCTCCACCCAGGCGCCAAAGAACACTTTGCCGTCCTGCTGGGGGGAGTAATCCACCACCCGCAGCACCTCCAGGCGCTTTCGTAAAAAGCGCACCCGCCGGTCAATCTCCCGAAGCCGCTTTTTGTTGTATTGGTAGTCGGCGTTCTCGGACCTGTCCCCCAGGCTGGCCGCCCAGGCCACCTTTTGGGTGACCTCGGGGCGCTCGGTGCGCCATAAGAAATCCAGTTCTTCTTTCAGGGCGTTAAAGCCCTCGCGGGTGATAAGGTCGGTTCTCATAGTGGCCGGCAACAGAATGTCTTGAGCGCTTTGTATCGCCTCAGCTCGCCATTGGCAAGGCGGCTGGCAAGCATTTGCTGAACGGGCCGGTGCTCGCGCTAAAAAGGCCATTCGCCATCACCGCCCTGCGTGGCACAATGGCGCTCTCGCCGTCCGCACGAAAGACAAGTGGTAAGGATGATCAACAGAAAAATTGCCGAGGAACTCGGCGTTCGTGAAGCCCAGGTCAGCGCCGCCGTGGCCCTGCTGGACGAAGGTTCCACCGTCCCCTTTATTGCCCGTTACCGTAAAGAGGTAACCGGCGGCCTGGACGACACCCAGCTGCGTAACCTCGAATCCCGTTTGGGCTACCTGCGCGAGTTGGAAGACCGCCGCCAGGCCATCATCAAGAGCATTGACGAGCAGGGCAAACTCACCGACCAGCTCAAAAGAGAGCTGCTGGGCGCCGACACCAAAACGGTACTGGAAGAGTTGTACCTGCCCTACAAACCCAAGCGCCGCACCAAGGGCCAGATCGCCATCGAGCAGGGCCTTGAGCCCCTGGCCGAGGAGCTGTTCAATAACGCCAGCTGCGACCCGCAGCAACTTGCCGAGCAGTTTGTCAGCGGTGACGTGAGTGACGTAAAAGCCGCCCTGGAAGGGGCCCGCTACATCCTGATGGAACGCTTTGCCGAAGACGCGGCGCTTTTGGAAAAGATCCGCAGCTACCTGTGGAGCAACGCCCAACTCACCGCCAAAGTGATGGACGGCAAAGAGATTGAGGGCGCCAAGTTCAGCGACTACTTCAGCCATTCAGAGCCCTTGGCCAAGGTGCCCTCGCACCGGGCCCTGGCCATGCTCCGTGGCCGCAACGAAGGCATTTTGGCGCTGGCCATCAACGCCGACCCTGGCCAGGAAGAGAGCGTTAAAACCTCTTACTGCGAGCTGATCATCGCCAAACATCTCGGCCTTAACTTGGGCGACAGCCCCCGCGACACCTGGCTTAAACAGGTAGTGAGCTGGACCTGGCGCATCAAGATTTTGATGTACATGGAAACCGAGCTGATGGGCCGGGTGCGCGACGCCGCCGAAGCAGAAGCCATCAAGGTATTCGGCGACAACCTCAAAGACTTGTTGATGGCCGCGCCTGCTGGCCCGAAAGTAGTGATGGGGCTGGACCCGGGTATCCGCACCGGCTGCAAAGTGGCGCTGGTGGACGACACCGGCAAGGTGCTGGGCACCGCCACCATCTATCCCTTTGAACCCAAGCGCCAATATGCCCAGTCCATCGACGCCCTGGAGCAGCTGTGCCGCAAGTTCAAGGTGGACTTGATTGCCATCGGCAACGGCACCGCCAGCCGCGAGACCGACCGCATGGTGGCCGAGATGTTTAAAAAGGCCCCGGATCTGAAAGTCACTAAGGTGGTGGTGAGCGAAGCAGGGGCCTCTGTCTATTCCGCCTCGGAGCTGGCCGCCAATGAATTCCCGGACCTAGACGTATCCCTGCGCGGCGCCGTTTCCATCGCCCGCCGCCTGCAAGATCCGCTGGCGGAATTGGTGAAAATCGACCCCAAATCCATCGGTGTGGGCCAATACCAGCACGATGTGAACCAAAGCCAGCTGGCCAAGGCCCTGGACGCGGTGGTGGAAGACTGCGTAAACGGCGTGGGAGTGGACTTGAACACCGCCTCAGCGCCGCTGCTCGCACGAGTGTCTGGCCTTAACAGCACCCTGGCCGGCAACCTGGTGGCCTGGCGCAACGAAAACGGCGCCTTTAAGAGCCGCAAGCAGCTTTTGAAAGTGCCGCGCCTGGGGCCCAAGGCCTTTGAGCAATGCGCCGGTTTCCTTCGCATCATGAACGGTGACAACCCCCTGGACGCCTCCGGCGTGCACCCCGAAGCCTACCCGGTGGTGGAGAAAATCAAGGCCAGCACCGGCAAGATGGAAGCGGCGCTGATTGGTAACTCTGATGTCTTGCGCAAGCTCAAGCCCGGCGACTTTGTAGACGCGCAGTTCGGCCTGCCCACCGTCACCGACATTTTGAAAGAGCTGGACAAACCCGGCCGCGACCCGCGACCCGAGTTCACCACCGCCAGCTTTGCCGAAGGGGTGGAAACCCTTAACGACCTCAAGCCCGGCATGGTGCTCGAAGGGGTGGTGACCAACGTCACCAACTTCGGCGCCTTTGTGGATATTGGTGTTCACCAGGACGGCCTGGTGCACATCAGCGCCATGAGCGAGCGCCGCATCAACGACCCAAGGGAAGTGGTGAAAGCGGGCCTGGTGGTGAAGGTCAAAGTGATGGAAGTGGACATACCGCGTAAGCGCATCGCCCTTTCCATGCGCCTTAGCGACGAGCCCGGCCAGCAGGCAGGCGGGGCGCGCAGCGGCGGCCCTCGCCCCGAGCGCACCGGCAACAACCGCAGCGCCGGCAAACCCCAGCCCCAGAGCCTAGGGGGCAACAGCGGCAACTCGGCCATGGCCGATGCCCTCAAAGCGGCGCTGAAGCGCTAATTAAAAAACCGGGGCCAAGCCCCTAATGCTGATCAGTTAAGACCGATCGCTTGACTGATCCTCTAGTGATGGAAAAATCCGACATCTCCTTGGTGTCGGATTTTTTTATGCGTCT